>DQLG01000522.1 GCA_015660315.1 Candidatus Latescibacterota bacterium | reverse complement strand
ATCAGTTTTGGCGTGGTGTTGGGCAAGGAAGTCTTCGGAGGCACGGGCAAGAACTTTCTCAACCCGGCACTGACCGGTCGAGACTTTCTCTATTTCGCCTATCCGGCCCAAATCACCGGTGACGCTATTTGGGTCGCCGCCGACGGTTTCACGCAGGCCACCCCGCTGGGGGCTGTCGCTGCCGATGGTATGTCGGCCGTTGGCGTGACCTGGATGCAGGCCTTTGTCGGCTCGCTGCCCGGATCGTTGGGTGAGACTTCGGCGCTGGCCTGCCTGATTGGCGCTTTCGTGTTGATCGCGAGCGGCATTGGTTCCTGGCGCATCATCGCCAGCATGATCTTATCGACGATAGTCTTCTCCGAGCTATTGTATATGATTGGTAGCGACACCAACCCGATGTTTCAGATGAACGCCAGTTGGCACCTGGTCCTGGGCGGTTTCGCCTTCGGCTGTGTCTTTATGGCCACCGACCCGGTGTCGGCGGCAATGACCGAGACTGGCCGTTGGTTTTACGGAGCGCTCATCGGTTTTATGACTGTGCTTATCCGCGTGATCAACCCGGCCTTTCCCGAGGGCGTGATGCTGGCGATTCTCTTCGGCAATGTCTTCGCGCCGGTTATCGACCACGTGGTCCTGCAGGCTAATATCAAGCGCAGACTGGCCCGTACGGCCGTCAGTTCCTAAGAGAGGTAGACAAGTGGCTAACGATTCAATAGGGAGAACATTCGGCGTAGCGCTCGGCGTCTGCCTGGTCTGTTCGGTGCTGGTATCCGGCGCGGCCGTTTCGCTGCGGCCGACTCAGGCGATCAACAAGGCCCTCGACAAGAAGCGCAATATCCTGATGGCCGCCGGACTGATGAAGGCGGGGGAAACAGTCAGTGGCGAGCGCATCGAGGAGCTGTACAAGAACATCGAGCCGCGTGTTGTCGATTTGGCGACGGGCGATTATGAGGGGAATCTCGACGCGGTGGCCTTCGACCAGCGGCGGGCCGCCAAGGACTTGGCTCAGAGCATGGCGATCCCCGCCGGCGAAGATTTCGGTGGCATCAAGCGCCGCGCCAAACTCGCCTCGGCCTATCTGGTCTCGGATCGCGGCAAAGTGCGCAAAGTTATCCTGCCAGTGCACGGCAAGGGGCTGTGGTCGACGCTTTACGGTTTTATCGCCCTTGACGCCAAGGACATCAATACCATTCGTGGACTGGTCTATTACGAGCACGCCGAAACCCCTGGTCTCGGTGGCGAAGTCGACAATCCGGATTGGAAGGCCCTGTGGGACGGCAAGATGGTCTTTGATGAGAGCGGTTCGGTGCGTATTGAAGTAATCAAGGGTAAGGTGGTGCCGGGGCGGGCCGAGACCAAGTATCAGGTCGACGGGCTTTCGGGGGCGACGATTACCTCGCGCGGGGTCAAAGACATGTTGCGCTATTGGCTAGGCGAAGGTGGCTATGGAAAGTATCTGGCCAAATTGAAACAGCAAGGAGTTAGCTGATGGCCGACGAAAAAGCAAAAGACATATTATTCAACCCGGTCTTCAACGACAATCCCATCGCCCTGCAGATCCTGGGGATCTGTTCGGCCCTAGCAGTGACGACCAAGCTGGAGACGGCGGTGACGATGTGTCTGGCTGTGCTCTTCGTCGTCTCGCTCTCGAATACCGCGGTTAGCCTGATTCGCAACTATATCCCCAGTAGCATCCGCATCATCGTGCAGATGACGATCATCGCCTCGCTGGTGATCATCGTCGACCAGTTTCTGCGCGCTTATGCCTTTGATATTAGCAAACAGCTCTCGGTTTTTGTCGGACTGATCATCACCAACTGTATCGTCATGGGGCGGGCCGAGGCCTTCGCGATGAAAAATGGCCCCGGAGCGAGTTTCCTCGACGGGGTCGGCAACGCCTTGGGCTACAGCGTCATCCTGCTTTTCGTCGGCGTGTTCCGCGAGCTCTTCGGCTCGGGTAAGCTCTTTGGCGCCGAGATATTTTCGCTCGCCGCCGAGGGCGGCTGGTACGCGCCCAACGGCCTGATGTTGCTGCCGCCGAGCGCGTTCTTCCTCATTGGCTTTTTTATCTGGGCCCTGCGCTCCTGGAAGACCGAGCAGGTCGAGGAGGAGAATTAAAATGTTAGAAGTCTATCTGAGTATATTTATGAAGTCCGTGTTCGTCGAGAACATGGCGCTGGCCTTCTTCCTTGGGATGTGCACTTTTTTGGCGGTCTCCAAGAATGTATCGACGGCTTTTGGTCTCGGCATCGCGGTGGTCGTAGTCCAGGGCATCACCGTGCCGGCCAATAACCTGATCTTCCAGTATTTCCTCAAAGAGGATGCGCTGGCCTGGGCGGGTTTGACCGGAGTGGACTTGACCTTCGTCGGGCTGATCAGCTATATCGGCATTATCGCCGCGATGGTGCAGATCCTCGAAATGTTCCTCGATAAGTTCGTGCCGAGTCTCTATAACGCACTGGGCATCTTTCTGCCGCTGATCACCGTCAACTGCGCCATTTTGGGCGGTTCGCTTTTTATGGTTGAACGCGATTATAACTTCGGTGAGAGCGTGGTCTTCGGCATTGGCTCCGGTGTCGGCTGGGCCTTGGCGATTGTGGCGCTGGCGGGCATTCGCGAAAAGCTCAAATACAGCGACGTGCCGCCTGGGTTGCGCGGGCTGGGCATCACCTTTATTACCGTCGGGCTGATGTCGTTGGCCTTTATGTCTTTTTCCGGTATTCAACTCTAAGATCGACCCGAGCTAACGAGAGAAGAACTTCCATGACTGAAATTATTTCCGGCGTAGGTATGTTTACCGGCATCGTGTTGGCCTTAGTCGCGATCATCCTTATGGCCCGTTCCAAATTGGTGGCTAGCGGCAATGTGCGCATTCTAATCAACAACGACGAGAGCAAGGCGATTTCGGTCCCTGTCGGGGGCAAATTGCTCAATGTGCTGGCCGACAACAAGGTCTTCGTATCTTCGGCCTGTGGCGGCGGCGGTACCTGTGCCCAGTGCAAGGTCCATGTGCACGAAGGTGGTGGCGATATCCTACCGACCGAAACCGGTCATATCAACAAGCGCGAGGCCCGCGAGGGAATGCGGCTCTCCTGCCAGGTCAACGTTAAACAGGATATGAATATTGAAGTGCCGCCGGACGTGTTCTCGGTCAAGAAATGGGAATGTGAAGTCGTCTCCAATGACAATGTGGCGACCTTTATCAAGGAATTTATCGTCAAGTTACCCGAAGGCGAGACGATGGATTTCGAGTCTGGTGGTTTTATCCAGATCGAAGTGCCGCCCTTCGAGTGCGACTTCAAGGACTTTGAGGCGATTGACGAGCGCTTCCACCCCGATTGGGACCGTTTCAAATGTTGGGACTTCAAGTGTGTTAACACCGAACCTGTGATCCGCGCCTACTCGATGGCCAACCATCCGGCCGAGGGCGATATCATCATGCTCAATATCCGCATCGCGATGCCGCCGCCGGATCGCTCTTCGCCAACGGGTTGGAAGCAAGTGCCGCCGGGCATCGTCTCGTCCTACGTGTTTAGCCGCAAGCCGGGCGACAAGGTGACGATCTCAGGTGCTTTTGGTGAGTTTTTCATCCAGGAAACCGAACGCGAGATGGTCTATGTCGGCGGTGGCGCGGGGATGGCGCCATTGCGCTCACACCTCTATCATCTCTTTCACACGCTGAAGACGGGCCGCAAGGTGTCGTATTGGTATGGCGCGCGCAACCCGAACGAGGTCTTCTACGAAGACCACTTCCGCGCGATCGAAAAAGAGTTCCCGAATTTTAAGTTCCACATCGCGATGTCTGACCCGCGACCCGAGGACAATTGGGAAGGCTATGTCGGTTTTATTCATCAAGTGGTGCACGACGAGTATCTCAAGGAACATCTGGCGCCCGAAGATGTCGAATATTATATGTGCGGTCCGCCGATGATGCTGCAAGCGGTGCTCGGTATGCTCGATGGTTTGGGTGTCGAAGAAGAGATGATCCGCTTCGACGAATTTTAGTCCGGCGCAACGTCGCAGGTGTTCGCTGCATCTAAGGTGTCGAACCTTAAAAAAACGAGATGACTATGCATATGCTTATTGCCGCCTTCGTAGCCTTCGGGCTGGTTATGGCTGCTATGGCCGTTGGCGTAATTTTCAGCAATCGCGAAATTCAAGGCTCCTGTGGGGGGCTGAATAAGATGAGTGACGACTTCGGCCAACCTATGTGTGAATGTGGCAAGGCGCCGGGCACATGCGGGCAAGAGCAGGAGTCACCGGTCGAATTGGCGCAAACGGTCTGAACCTACAAACGAGATCTATTGAAAAACGGCAGGCTTCGGTCCGCCGTTTTTCTTTGCCCGAACAAATCGCCAAACCCTACAGAAAGTATTGGATATTCAGCAGTTGCAGATCTTGTAGCATCTTGACATAGCCGATGGCCCCTACCTATACTTGGCGAAAGCAAAGACCCTAGCCGACGCCAAGCATGTCCTATCTTGCCCTTATATTTTTTGTTGCGCTGTCTCTACTCGCCGCGCTCTTTCTGTTGGCCCTGTCCCGGTGGTGGAGTCCATCTGCTGTCGTACGGGACAAAAACCACCCCGATATTCGTTTGCCGTTAGATTCATACCGCCCGCTTTTCTTTGTTTTGATCGGCGAGACCGTTCTGCTGCTCTTCTGTGCTTGGGCCGTTCACTTTAAGGCGGGTTTGGCGGTGGGCAGGGCGCATTTGCATGAGATGGGAATTTTTGCCTTAGTCGTCTTTGTCGGCCTGTTCTACCTCTGGCGCAAAGGGGGGCGCGGATGAGCGTGGCTGAGACCATTGATCAGTTGATCGCCGTTTTTGGCGAGCAAGTAGAGCAGCGCGAGCAGGTGGTGGTGGTGCGGGAAGCGGTTTTAGCCCGGGTGTTCGTCTATTTGCGTCGTGAAACAGAGCCATGCTACGATATTTTGGTGGATTTGACGGCGGTTGACCATCTCGAAAGGCAAAGTCCCGCTCGTTTTGCTATTTATTATTGCCTGCGTAGCGCGGCGACCGGTGCATTTCTGCGACTGGAGGTGTTTTGCGGTGGCCAGAGCCTGCCTTCGGCGATGCGCGAATGGCCCGCGGCCGACTGGTTTGAGCGCGAGGTATACGATTTGATGGGCATTGCTTTCGATGGGCGCATTGATTTAAAACGACTTTTATTACCTACTAATTTTGTCGATCACCCACTGCGCAAAGACTATCCATTGACCGGGGCCGGCGAGCGAGAAGAAGCGGGTATGCCAAACGCGTTGCTGCCGGGGCCGATAGTTCGGCTCAGCGCTGAGCGGGAAGTTGCCGTACTCGATTTCAATCCTCTGGGCCAGGGATTGCGGTTGAAACTTGAGGTTGAGGGTGATCGTGTGCGCAGGGCCACGCCGGATCCGGGTTATGTGCATGCGGGCTTGGAAAAATTGGGTGAATCACTGACCTATCGTCAGTGCGCGCAGTTGACGGGGCGACTTGGAGAACAGCTACCCTTCAGTGGGGCGTTGGCGTTGGCTTTGGCCGTCGAACGACTCTTGGATTTGCAGGCCCCGCCCCGAGCGCGTTATTTGCGCGTGCTTTGCTGTGAGTTGGGGCGTATCGCCGCCCATCTTGCTTGGCTTGCCGAACAGGCCCGGTTGGCCGGTTCCTCGGTGGCCTGGCATCGCGCGTGGAGTGAACGGGACAAGATAAAATCCCTTTGGGAAGGGCTGGGACTAGGCGCGGAGGTCGGCCTTATTTGCGTTGGCGGCACGGTGGTTGATGTAGACGCGGCTTTTGCGACGGCGTCGGCCGAGTTTTGCACCGGGGTGCCGGGTTTTCTCGACGAGATGGATCGGCTTTTTACCGGGCATCCCTTTTGGGTGCGCCGGGTCAGGGGATTGGGAGAACTTTCGGCGGAAAAGGCACTTGGCTGGGGGGCTAGCGGGCCGGTGCTTAGGGCAGCGGGGATTGCCCGCGATATTCGGCGAGACGACCCCTATGCTCAATACGAGGATTTCGATTTCGCCGTAGCGGTGGGCGAGCACGGCGATGTGCTTGATCGCTGCCAGGTGCGGTTGGCCGAGGTCGCGGCGAGTGCGCGCATTGTCGAGCAGGCCTTGCAGGGGATGCCGGAGGGAGCGCATCGCCTTGCGGATCACGCGTTTGCCGGCGGCGATGTTAGCACACCCGAGGGTATGATACACCACTTCTCTGCCTGGATGGACGGTCATGGACTGCAACCGCCGTCGGGTGATGTGTATCTGAGCGTCGAGGCGCCCGGTGGTGAGTTCGGGCTTTACCTGGTTAGCGATGGTACGGACCGACCTTATCGCCTGCATTTCAGGACGCCTTCTTTTGTCCATCTGCAATGTTATCCTGAATTGGTTTCCGGGTTGGACCTGGACGAAGCGGCACTGGTCCTGGGTAGTCTCAATATCGCTGCGGCGGAGGTGGATCGCTGATGTCAATGGATCCCGCCTTAGTCGGGGAATGTGCGCGCATCGCCGCGAGCTATCCCGAACCGGCCGCTGCACTGCTGCCCGTCTTGCACCGGGTCCAGCGGCAAGAGGGCTATCTGTCCACTCCCGTGCTCGAGCAGGTGGCCGAGCTATTGGGATTGCCGCCGGCGCGGGTGTTGGGCGTAGTTTCCTTTTATCCGGCTTTTCGTACGCAAAAATCGGGACGCCATTTGATTCAGGTCTGTGCTACGCTCTCGTGT
>DQLG01000556.1 GCA_015660315.1 Candidatus Latescibacterota bacterium | reverse complement strand
TTGCGTCGGGTGTGATGAAGGCCAGAGATATTAGATGCAGCGAAAGGGGAGCCGGTAGTTGATGAGACCTTCCCTCAGTCGCAATAATTGTGCTCGAGGCGTCGCTGCAAATAGCATAAGAATATGCCCTCATTAACGCACTATTACTCCAGATTCCCCCATCTCATTGCTGTAAATCAATTAACCCGCTTATTTGAGCACGGCGCCGGGCCACTGGTCGTCGCTGGACGTCACATCTACAGTAATGCCGTCCGGATCTTCAACTTTAAAAGCACCTTCTTCAATCTGCTGGACGTCGATCGGCAGTTTGCCGTCCAAGCCATCAGAGAAAATCTCGTAGCCCATATCCAATAGGCGTTGCCCGGCCGCTGCTAGGTCGGGGACCCGCACGCCGATGTGCAGATAGTCGAGCATGCCGCTGACGTGATCGGGGCGGCTGGGGCCATTGTGTTGGAAAACCCGGAAATTGTGGTGACCGTCGCTGAGATCGTAGCAATTTTCTTGCGTTGAGACGCAGGGCAAGCCTAGGCCGTCGCGCCAAAATCGAATGGTCTTTTCCAAATCGGTAGCCCGCACGCCAATGTGTACCAATACTGTGGACATATGCTTCTCCTTTGTATGGGGTCTTTGTGATGATCGGATAATATAATAAATGGTGGATGCTAATCCAGTGGAGACAAGGAACTCGTTTTACGCGGTATGAGGGTGGGGACCTGCACGATATGGGGGGGTATATAGACAATGTGCACCAAGCTTGCTACGCTCTCGCCACTCAGTTTAATGGAAATCAATTAATCTGAGAAAATTTTTATCTGTTAATAAGTTATTGTTTTGCTGATAGATGGAGCAATTGCAATAAAATAGAGCGCTGATAAGGGGGGAATCTTCTTGACTTCTATACAAATGTATACTATTCTTTTGTGTAGGTAGTGTGCAGGGCGCTTAAGTGCTACATGATGGGGCAAATGGGCCGGCCATTTCGCCTCGATACTCAGGAGGAGCAGGAGCAATGAATCATATTTTTGCGATGCACGTATTGCGTGAGATAGCCCAAAATGAGAAAGTTCGGCGCGAGATTGAAGAAATTACGGAGATGGGGTTGATGTATCTGAGGTCAGTTATCGTCGTCGTCCTGAGTTTTCCTGCTTTCCAATACCTCGCCTAAACGCAGCACTTGAATAAGCAATAGGAAATAGGGAGAAAGTCATGCCGTCTATCGAAAAAGATCGCATCGAGCGCGCCGCGCGAATCTACGCCAGCAATGATGCCGCCGGTTCGGCCTTGGGCATTGCTCCGGGCAGTTTTGGTCGCCTCTGTCGCCGCTATGGTATCGAGACGCCGCAAGCCCGCAAGCGCCGTCGGCGCAACGAGTGGAAACGAGATGTCTTTGGGATGAGTCGAGACCATATAAGCTGCGACCGGTTAGAGTAAAGGAGAAGTGATATGTCAAAGGGAAGCGTCAATAAAGTCATACTAATCGGCAATCTGGGGTCTGACCCCGAATTGCGCATTACGCCCAGCGGCGTCCAGGTAGCCAATTTCAGCCTTGCGACCAGTGAATCGTGGACCGACAAGGCCGGGGAACGCCAGGAACGGACCGAGTGGCATCGTATCGTTTTATGGCGGCGTCTGGCCGAAGTAGCCGGCCAATATCTAAAAAAGGGCAGTAAGATCTATATCGAGGGCAAATTGCAAACTCGCTCTTGGGAAGATCAAAACGGCCAAAAGCGCTATACCACCGAAGTCGTCGCCAACTCCATGGAGATGCTTGAGGGAGGTCAGGCTGCTGTCACCGCTGAGGTCGATATGGCCTATAGCAATTCCCCCGCCGGTGTCCCCGTGTCTGCCGGTGCTCCAAGCGACGACGGACTCCCTTTCTAAGTCGCCGCACTCCTCCTCGTTTACCCGTCCCCGCAATCTTGACGGCCAGACGAGATGTATTAACTTGGTCACGCATCTGCAATTGATGCGTGACTTTTTTTTTGTATTAGACCAATGAGGAGTGGCAGCTATGGCCTTTGAACTCAATGCAACAAGCAAGATCAAGAGCATAACTAATACTTATGAGGGGCCTCGTTTTCGCGATGGTCGCCCCAAAGTTGCTGATGATATCGTCGAGCGGATGAAGTTGGTGACGATTGAAGAGGCTTGGGGGGTACTCATGGGGAAGGGGCACAAATTCCAATTCGAGGGCGATTGGACGAATTTGCATCCCGATCGGGTGATCGTCGGGCGGGCAGTGACCGCCCGTTATATTCCGCATCGCCCGGATTTTAATGATGTAGTGGAAGAGGAGGGCAAACGATACAGGCGGATCGGCGGTCAGAATAGCTGGGTTATCGACTCCTTGGTCAAAAATGACGTGCTGGTCGTGGACCTTTTTGGCAAAGTGTTGCGGGGGACTTTTATCGGCGACAATCTAGGCACTGCGATTGCCGTCAATACCGGCGGCACGGGGTTGGTTGTCGATGGCGGTATCCGCGATGACCACCGCGTGCGCCAATTGCCGATTAACGTTTTGTGCAAGGGGCTTGATCCCTCGGCGATCGGCGATGTGACAATGGCTGAAATGAACGGCCCGATACGCATCGGCGAGGCCGTCTGTATGCCGGGCGATATCGTATTGGCGACACCGACGGGCGTGATCTTTGTGCCGCCGCAATACGCGCAGGAAGTCGTTGAACAATCCGAAAATACCCGATTGCGCGACTATTGGGGCAAGAAGACGATCGCCGATGGCCGTTATACCCCGGGCGAGGTCGATCGCAAGTGGTCGGCTAAGATGGACAAGGAATTCGCCAAATGGAAGAAGACTGCGGATATCGAGGCAATTTTCGCTGAGCTATAGATTGCACTGGCAAAACGAAGAGAGCGGGACGGCATTAGCGCCGTCCCGCTTTTTTTATAGGCGAAAGAGATGATCTTCGAGCGGCAGGCCGATCTCGGCGCCATTGGTTGCCGAGCGCAGACCAGCTTCCATGATCTGTTGGGCGTCGTAGGCCAGATCGGGGCTTGTTTGAAATTGGGGACTAGCGCCGGTGCGGATACAGTGGATAAAGTGCTGAGCAGCAGTCTCTTCGTTTGCGGGCAAGGCATCGAAGTCAATAGTTTGTCCGTCTTTGGCATCGGCAGTGAATAGCGTGAGGGTCTTGCCGCAAGTGAGGGTCCCTTCGGTGCCGTAGAAAACGAAGTCATGTGCAGGTTGGCCGGAGACCGCTTCGGTCCAGGTCATTTCGAGACGGCAAAGGGCTTGCGGGTAACGCATAATGAGGATGCCATTGTCGTCGACTGGCAAATGGGTCTTGACCAGGCGACCGGCCATGCCCATGACGCTTTGCGGAATGCCGCCCATAAACAGCGCGCAAACACTCGCGCCATAGCCGCTATAGTCGTTAAAGGCTCCAGCGCCATTTTGCTCGGCGTCGAAGAGAAAATCGCAGAATTCCTGAGAGCAGCCTATGTTGTCCGGCCCTGCGTGCCCGCCGCGCCATGTGATCTGCCATATTCGGCCGATAGCGCCTTCTTGGCAGAGGCGGTAAGCGGTGCGTAGGGCTCGGTTCCAAGCCGTGGGCCAGTTGATCATCAGTAACGTATCGTGGCGGTGGGCAGCGGTGAGCATGCGCGAAGCCTGTTCGAGTGTGGCGGCCATGGGTTTTTCGACCAGAACGGGCAGGTCGCGTTCCGCGCAGAGTTCGACGATATCGGCGTGTTCTGCGGTCGCGGAAAAGACCAGAACGGCGTCGGGTTTCTCTGCGTCGAGCAGGGCTTCGTAGTGCTCGTAGACCTTGTTGCAGCCTGAGCGTTCGGTGAAGCGTTGGCGCAACGCCGGGTTGTAGTCGGCTCCTGCCAAAAGCTCGACGTTTGGCAGAGCTGCTAACTCGTTGAGGTTGCCCCATAGGTGGTCGTGGGCCATGCCCAGTACTGCGCAGCGCAATACGTCGGCCATTGTGGTTTCCTTTCTTCTTGGTATGTGGTGCTATTCCGGTTGGGAGCTCAATCTATGCTGTGCTTTATGGTCTGACAAGAGAAGTGCTTGAGTAGCGGCAGCGGCCCATTCTATTCACTCCTTCGCTTTGCGGGGAGATCTATACGAACGGGGCGGGGAAGTGCATGCTGGCCAATAAAAAAAGCCCGGCGGAGTATTTCTCCGCCGGGATCAGTTTGCGTGTGTGACCGGGTCTTATTTGTTGGGCTGTGGCGTGACGCGCAAATAAGGTTTAATCGTAGTGAAACCCTTGGGGAATTTTTCCTTGGCGTCCTCGTCGGAAACTGCGGGCACCACGATGCAGTCGTCGCCGTCTTGCCAGTTGGCTGGGGTGGCGACCGAGTGGTTGGCCGTCAATTGCAGCGAGTCGATAACGCGCAGAATCTCGTCGAAGTTGCGGCCGGTCGAGGCGGGATAGGTCAACGTTAGCTTGACCGTCTTGTCCGGAGCGATGACGAAGACCGAGCGCACGGTCAAATTGTTGAGCGCGTTGGGGTGGATCATATCGTAGAGCTCGGCTACTTTGCGCTCGGGGTCGGCGGCGATCGGGAAGTCGAGGCTGGCGTTTTGAGTTTCGTTGATATCGGCGATCCAGCCCTTGTGGTCTTCGACCGAGTCGACGCTGAGGGCCATGATTTTGACGCCGCGTTTTTTGAACTCGTCGTTGATATTGGCTGCGGCCCCCAATTCGGTGGTGCAGACGGGGGTAAAATCGGCCGGGTGAGAAAAGAGTACGCCCCACGAGTCGCCGAGCCACTCGTGGAAATTGATCGTACCGGCGGTGGATTCGGTGGTAAAATTGGGAGCTTCGTCTCCGAGGCGGATGGCCATTATATTGCTCCAAGCATAAGAGGGTGGGGAGATGTTTTAACGTTTGTTAAACGTACATATGGTATTTGCGTTGTCAATTGGATGCAGAAAAACTTTTGAGGTGACGAGCACTTTCTCTTATCGCTGCGTCGATGCCCAATTCGGCGGAGGCCTGGTGGATCGTGATATGGCCTTGATAGCTGATGGCTGCGAGCGCGTCGATCAATGGTGGGAAATCGATACCTCCGTCTTCCCAGAGCGGTATTTGCCGGAACGGCACCGGGCCGCGGCACCAAGTGTCGAGGGTGTCGGGACCGGCTGGGTTCAGCACTTGATTTTGCAGATAGACGTTGAAAATATAGGGGGCAAAACGGCGGATTGTCTGCAAGCCATACGGTTGCGCGCAGAGTTCGAGGTTGGCCGGTTCGTAGATCAAGCCGAAGTTGGACCGGTCGATGCTTTTGAGGACCTCTAACGACCGGTCAATTTCTTCAAAGAGGCTGCGGGTGTGGCATTGATGGGCCAGACGCAGGTTTCTTTCGGCAGCTTCATCGGAGGCCCGGCGGGCCCAAGGGATATCTTCATCCGTTTTAAGGCAGACGCGCAGGAGCGGTGCGCCGAGCTGTTCGGCCAAGTCGAGATAGGGTGTGATATTGCGCAGGGCATCGGGGCCCTGTTCGGAGTTTTCGGGGATGGGAAAATCGCCGGTCAGCATCGAGACGGGGAGTTGATAGTGGTCGAGTAGGGTGCGGGCGGCGGTGATTTCTTCGGGTCGACTATGGGTGCCAATTTGCGAGGCGCGCATGCAGAGGGCTTTATAGCCGTGGCGGGTGGCTAGGATTGCTAGCTGTTCGAGGGTGAGGTTGGCTTCGCGTTTGGCACGGAATTTTTCGGCGACGCGTACTGAGAGCGAGAGTTTCATGTTGTGTCCAGTGGTTGGCGGTGGGGCAAGGAATGTATCCCTTCGCTCATGCACGCGTCGCCCGACGCATGTCGGGCTCCAAGGGTTTTTAGTTTATTTTGCTGTCCTGCAAAATAAACTAAACAAACCGCTAAGGGGAACACTCCTTGCTCCACCTCGGTAGTTTAGGTGTCTTATGATAGGACCTTCAAGTGGTAGTAAATTGTAAAAAGAAAGGGTGGGTAGGCAAATGAAATGGATGGTAAAGGGTGTTTTGGTGGCGGTAATTTGTTGTGTCGTTGTCCCGGCCCAGGCTTGGTGGGGGGATGGGCATGGGATTTTGACCGAGGGGGCGGTCTTGGCTTTGCCGGAGGAGGTGCCGGCGTTTTTTAGGGCGGGCGGGGCGGTTGCCAGTAATGTCGTCTTTGATCCCGATTTGTTTAAGAATCGCGGGGTGTCGACCTTGGACCATGCCGAGCACGGGGAGCACTATTTTGATTTAGAGTATTTAAAAGGGCGGGCGATACCAGCCAAGCGCTATGATTTCATTGCGTTGTGCCAGGAGCTAGACCTTGATACCGGGCGGGTGGGTTTGGCGCCTTATTCTATCGCC
>DQLG01000337.1 GCA_015660315.1 Candidatus Latescibacterota bacterium | reverse complement strand
TGCGCGGCATACGGCAAACGCACCTCGACGGCCAAGCCCACAGTATGAGTCCCTGTAATACATGCACTTATAAGAGCGCCGAATCGCGCAAGGTCATCGGTGGTTGGCTGATGGAAGAGGCCGACCGCCTGCTGGCGATAGAGACCGAAGCTGCGGGATAGTCCTACCATGATACTCACCGCTCATCAATCAAAATACCTTCCCTGGCTGGGGCTCTTCCACAAGATGGCCTTGGCGACGCACTATGTGCATTTCGACCAGGTCCAGTATCAGAAGAAGAATTTCCTCAATAAGAACTATATCAAGGGGGTCAATGGCCAACCTTTGCGCCTGACGGTGCCAGTCAAAACTTCGGGGCGCTTCGAGCAGCGTATCGTTGAGACCGGAATCGACAACACGGTACCTTGGGCCCGCAAGCACTGGAAATCGATGCGGTTGGCCTACGCCAAAGCACCGCATTTCAAACGCCACGAGGATTTTTTTGCCGATGCCTATGCTCGCGAATGGGAATTGCTCGTCGACCTCAATCGCCACATGTTAGAATATATACTCGCCGAGCTCGGCATAGAGGTGGAACATGTCGAGATGCACGAGGGCGAGTTCGCCGGCAAGGGCAACGGTCTCGTCTTGGACATGTGCGAGAAGATGGGGGCCGAACTGTATATCTTTGGTGCTGGGGGCCGCGATTACGCGCAAGAGGAAGATTTCCGGGCGGCGGGTATCGAACTGTGCTTCCAAGAGTATGTGCATCCCGAATATCCGCAATTACACGGTGAATTCATTGCCGGTTCATCTATCGTCGACCTGTTGTTCAATTGCGGCGACAACAGCTTGGATATTCTGATGGAAGGCAATATCGCCAAGGCCGTAGCGCAGCCGACGGTGGTGGGGAACTAAACGCTATGCGCACTGTGGGCGTGATAGAAGCCAGGATGGGGTCGAGCCGGTGTCCGGGCAAGGTGTTAGCGGAGGTTGTCGGCAAGCCGCTGCTCGAATTAATTGTCGAAAGGCTGCGGCGTTCGGCTCGTATCGACGAGGTGGTCATCGCGACTAGCGTCGAGGAGCAGGACACGGCGATCGAGGACTTGGCTGGGCGGTTACAGGTGCCGTGTTATCGCGGCAGCGAACAGGATGTCCGCCTCCGAGTCCTGGAGGCGGTGCGTTCGGTCGGTGGCGAACTCATCGTGCAGATCGGCGCGGACCAGCCCTTCCCCGATTGGGAGTTGAACGACCGTCTGGTCGATATCTATCTCGAAGGCGAATATGACTATGTCGCCAATGCCTTGGCGTTGAGCTACCCCTTGGGGGTCGTCGCCCAGGTTTATAGCGAGCTGACCCTGGCCGAAACGGAGGCGTTAACGAAGGGCCGAGACGATAGGGACGGGACCTCGGATTATATTTGGCAACATCCCGAGCGTTACAGATTGTTCAACCTGCAGGCTCCGCCTGAACTGACGGCTCCCGAAGTGCGGCTGACGGTTGACTACCCCGAAGACTTGCAATTGATAGAGTTGATATACGAGCAACTCTATCCGCAAGACCCCTCATTCACCGTCGGCGATATTTTGCAACTGCTGGAACGCAGGCCGGAATGGCGGCAGATCAACGGGCATCTCGTCCATAACAATCGCATAGTGTGGCAGGCCGATAGCCCGCCGGGGGAAGAATAACCAGTGTCAGTGCGGGCGGCAGTTATCGGTTGCGGACGCATCGGCGGCGGTTATAATGGTGCAATGACACAAACCGCTTCCCACGCCAGTGGCTATATTCGCGACCCCAGGGTAGAATTGGTCGCCGCTTGCGACCCCGATGAACAGGCTAGAGCGCGATTTGCCCAGCAGTGGGGCGTCGCGCGAATGTTCGGCGACTACGAGGCGTTGTTCACGGGGACGGCAGTTGACATAGTCAGCGTCTGCACCTGGGATGAACAGCATGCCGGGGCGGTGCGCGCGGCGGTGGCGGCCGGGATCAAAGCCATCGTCTGTGAAAAACCACTGGCACCGACTGCGGCAGAAGCCTCAGACCTGGTGCAATTGTGCCGCGATAGCGGCGTGCAGTTGGCGGTCGGTTATCAACGGCGCTGGGAACCGGCGCATTGCGCCGTGCGCGATTTTATCGCCGAAGGCGGTTTGGGCGAGGTCTTGGCGGTTAATGGTTATTATGTCGGCGGTTTGCGGCACAATGGCTGTGCCTGGATTAACTTGGCGCGCTTTCTCGTCAGCGAAATTAACACCGCGACCGTCGTATCCGGTGCCAATCGCAAGAGTGAAGACGTCGCTGTGGCGCTGCAATTCGGCAATGGTGCGAGTGGCAGTTTACAAGCGGCGAATCGTGAGGCCTATAGTATATTTGAAATCGACATACTAGGAACACGTGGGCGTGCCCGCTTTAGCGATGCGGGTGAAAGACTCGAAGTATGGCAGGTGGAAGAGGATCCGCGCTATCCTGGTTTTAAACGCCTCACCCCTTCACTGCGGAAATGGCCGGAGCCGTGTGTCGGCGATGCGCTAAACAAGGGTTTGGCAGGCATCGTCGATTTATTGCTCGGATCGGGTGAGAATGTAAGCAGCGGTGCCGATGCGGCGAGGGATATGGAGATAGTCGAAGCCGCGCTGGCTCGCGGTCGAACTGGCGAGACTGAGGAAATGGCGGGCGGTGTCTATGGGCGATAAAAAGAAAGTGCTCGCCTTCGCTAGGGAGCCGGGTGGGGCGGATACCATTGCCCCGGTAAT
>DQLG01000813.1 GCA_015660315.1 Candidatus Latescibacterota bacterium | reverse complement strand
GTCGATGGGGTGTTGTTGATCGGCGAGCACGGGGATTACGCCTGGAACGAGAAAGAACAGCAACTCTATCCGCGGCGGCATTTTATGGAGCAGATCTGTGGGGTGATGGGCTCGTCGGGTAAAGGCGTGCCGATTTTCAACGACAAACACCTGTCCTATAGCTGGACCGACGCCAAGTGGATGTACGACCGGGCGAAAGAAGTGGGTGCGACGTTTATGGCGGGCTCGTCGTTGCCGGTGAGTTGGCGTAGCCCCTGGGTTGAGCACGAGTTGGAGACGCCGATAGAGGAGGCGGTGGCGATCGGTTTTTCGGGTTTGGACATTTACGGTTTCCATACGCTCGAAGTGCTGCAGTGCATGGTCGAGCGTCGCAAAGGTGGGGAAACCGGGGTCAAGGCGGTGACTTGTCTTGAGGGCGACGCGGTATGGAAGGCGGCGGATGAGGGTTTGTGGTCGTGGGAGTTGGCGAAGGCGGCTTGTGCGGAGATCGAAGAGACGCCGGACGGGAAGATGGAGGAGCACTGCGAGAATCCGGCGCTATTCGCCGTCGAGTATACCGACGGGCTGAAGGGGGCGGTGTTGATGCTCAATGGTTATGTGCACGATTTGGCGTATGCGGCTAAGGTCAATGGCCAGATTGAGGCCTGTGAGTTTCATGCGCAAGGGCACGGCGGTCCAAAGGGAGCCTATGCGCATTTCAGTTATCTGTCACTCAATGTTGAGGAGATGTTTGTGACGGGCGAGGCACAGTATCCTGTGGAGCGCACGCTCTTGGCTAGCGGCGTGTTGGAAGCGGCGTTGACCTCGCGCTATGAGGGGCACAAAAGACTAGAAACGCCGTGGCTGGATGTTGCATATCAATCGTATGACGAATTCAAATGGCGGCCTAAGGGGCCGCGGCCGACGGGGGCTTGTTTGGACCCGTGGCCGCCGAAAGGATGAGAGGACGAGATGGTTAAGTTGTCGGGTTTTGCCGACGAGATCGCCGCCGATGCTAAAACGCAGATCGCGACATTGAACGAGACCGGGGTCCGGCATCTCGAACTACGCGGGGTGGAGGGCAAGGGGGTCTTGGATTTAACGACGGCCGAGGTGGCTTCTTTTAAAGGGCAGTTGCAAGCAGCTGGCATCGGCGTGTCGTCGATTGGCTCACCGATCGGCAAGGTGCAGATCCGGGCCGACTTGGAAGAGCATTTCGCGCGTTTTGAGATCGCCTTGCAACGGGCGCGGGAATTTGCCGCGCCCTATGTGCGCGTTTTCTCGTTTTATCACGAGAACGAAGAAGCGGCGGCTTGTCGCGACGAGGTATTGGCGTTTTTCGCCCGGATGGTCGAGCGTGCGGAGGCAGAAGGTCTGGTGTTGCTGCACGAAAACGAGAGCGGCATTTTTGGCGATGTGCCCGAGCGCTGCGCCGACTTGCTACAAAGCATCGATAGCCCGTATCTGCGCGTTGCCTTTGACCCGTCGAACTTTATTTCCTGCGGGGCGGATCCACTACAAGAAGGCTGGCCGCTGCTGCGCGAATACACCGACTATTTTCACATCAAAGATCAGGTCGCCGAGACCCGGCGGGTCGTGCCGGCCGGGTGCGGAGACGGTGGGCTACCGCAAATTTTGGCCCAGGCGGTCGAGCTCGGTTTTGCCGGATTTTTGTCAATCGAGCCGCACTTAAAGGCGGACGACCCCGAATACGGCGGCAGTGGGGCGGCGCGCTTCACGCATGCCGTTGATGGGCTCCGGCGGGTGTTGTCTGGGGTCGGTATCGCCGAGGGTTGAACCGTGAAGGAAAGCCAAGCTCGTTTGATCTCCGTTTACATGCAGCGGGAGATCGACAGGTATTGGCCAATTTGTGCAAGGGCGGTGCCGATCTGATCCGAATATTCCTTACCGCTAAGAAATCGATAGAATATTTTGGCAAGGTAAAACGGGTGCTATACGCCTATACGGTAAACGATACGATCCAAGACGAAGCGACAAGGGAAATGAACAAGGCGATCAATGATTTTATGCACTATCGCGAATCGTTTTTATTGCGTGGGTATGGCACCGCCTTGGACGGATTGCCTAGTCATACATTGCATTTTTTCGCTATTCGGCGGTTGCGCGACAGGATCTCCCGCGATACGCTGGCTTGGTACCGAAGGATGTATAGCGAGCAGAACGAGGGGTGGGCCCACACGCAGAAGCTCCTGCGCGATATGGCGACGTTATGCAAGGACCGCGAAATAAAATTCACGATGGCGGTATTTCCGCTCTTTTATCAACTCGGAGATTACCCGCTCAAAGATATCCACGACCGACTCGCCGCCTTTGCGGCTGAGGAAGGGGTCGAATGGATTGACCTGCTGCCGCTTTTTGCAGGTAAGGATGAGCGCGACTATTGGGTCCATCCGCGCGACTTTCACCCCAATACCTACGCCCACCGCGAAGCGGCAGATTTTCTTTATGACGCGGTCGATTGGTAGATTTGGTAACCATCCATCCATTGCGTATCTTGGCCCTGTTCACAGACTATTTTACAAGGAGGGATAGGATAATGAAAGGTCTCGCAGTACTCGCGCTGGCTTTAATGGCGGGCACCGTTTCCGCTCAGGATATGGCGCCGTCGGGTGACCCGTCGATTATTGCTAAAGGTGCTGAGCTGGAAGTGCTTTTTGACGGGGCCTTCTTTTCCGAGGGACCGGCGGTGGCCCCAGACGGTTCGGTATATTTCAGCGACATCACTTTTACGGCGGGCTCGGATATGCAGGCAGGCCATATCTGGCGCTACGACCCCCAAACGGGCAAGACCGCGGTTTATCGCTCGCCAAGTGGCATGTCCAACGGACTAAAATTCGACGCGATGGGCCGGTTGATCGCCGCTGAGGGTGCCGATTACGGCGGGCGGCGGCTGACGCGCACGGATCTAGCAACCGGCAAGGCCGAGATTATCGCCGGGCTCTACGAGGGCCGGCCGCTAAACTCGCCCAATGATATTTCGATTGACGAGAAGGGCCGGGTCTATTTCAGCGACCCGCGCTACCTCGGTCACGAGCCGATCGACCAGCCGGTGCAGGCCGTCTATCGTATCGATCTCGATGGTTCGATTCACCGTATCATTACTGATGCGGGTAAGCCCAATGGTGTTTGCGTATCACCGGACCAGAAGTCGCTCTACGTGGTCAGCAACGACAATGGCAATACCGGCATTACGCGCATGCACCCCGACGATCCGGCGGCGAAGGGGCGTATGGCGCTCTTGGCCTATGATCTGGCTTTGGATGGTACGGCTAAGTTTCGCGAAGTGTTGGTCGACTACGCGCCGCAGGATGGGCCGGATGGTTTGATCGTCGACGCCGACGGCAACCTCTACGTGGCGGTCCGTGATGTGACGCGTCCCGGCATCGTCGTTTACTCACCCAAGGGCAAAGAGCTGGCCTATATCCCGACGCCGGTGGTGCCCACCAACGCAGCTTTTGGCCACGGCAAAGAGATCAACACGCTCTATGTCACCTATGGCGGTGGCGCACCCCCGGAAAATCCGGGCATTTTGGCCAAGATCAAGGTCGAACGCGATGGTTATCATCTGCCGAAGCAATAAAAAATGACTGTATTAGACTGGGCTGTAGTCCTAGTCCTCAACGGCGGCGTTGTCGCCTATAGCCTGATCACTTTCCGCAACAAAGGGGAGAGTTTCGATTGGTATCTAGCCGCCAAGTCGATGCCCTGGTGGGTGATCGGGCTGTCGGCGTTTGGCACCGCTGTCGACAGCGGCGATTATGTCGGCATCGTTGGTGGTTCATATAAGTTGGGGTTGTCGCAGTTGGCGCAGTGGTGGCTGGGTATCGCCGTTGGTTGGACGATGCTCAGCTTCTTTGTCATTGTGCCGATGTACCGCTCCGGGGTGTTTACCAACGCCGAGTGGTTGGAGTTTCGCTTTGGTCCGGCGGCACGGGTGATCGCGGTGCTGATCAATCTGCAATCGCGGACCAATGTGCTCGGCAATATTTTCTTTTCGATGTTTCTGGTGCTCAATATTGTCGCTGGTATCGAAGAGCAAACGTGTTGGTTCGTGGTGGTCGGCGTGGCGATTAGCTCGGCGGTCTATATCGTGCGCGGCGGTTTGCGCGCCGGGGTGGTTACCGACGCGTTGCAGAGTATAACGATGATCGTGGCCTCGTTTGTTTTGTGGGCATTTGTCTACTCTGGCTTGGGTGGTTGGGATGGGGTGACGGCGCGTTTGGAAGGTGTGGAGAAGGGGCTTTCCGACACGCTATTACACGTGGGTGGGTATTCGCCCGAGGGCGTGCCTTCGCTGATGGTGATCTTTGGCTTTTTGGTGGTGCTGACGATGTATGCGGTGATTAACCAATACGAGGCGATCCGCTTTTTGGGCGCTCGTTCGGAGTGGGATTTCAAGATGGCGGCGCTCATCGC
Organism: Candidatus Latescibacterota bacterium; assembly: GCA_015660315.1. GTDB lineage: Bacteria > Latescibacterota > UBA2968 > UBA8231 > UBA8231. Next base: position 684 of record DQLG01000813.1, on the reverse strand, counting down.
CAGTATCGCCACGGCGATCTGCCTGTTCTTTAATGTGAGTTTGGGTCCGATGGCGCGCGCTCAGTTTCCCGGGCTGGAGTTTGTCGATCAGGCCTATCCGCTGATGATCAAGGAGTATTTACCCGCCGGGTTGGTGGGGCTTGTGGTGGCGGGTTTGGTGGCCGCGGGATATTCGACTTTTGACTCGATCGGCATCGGACTTTCTTCGCTCTTTGTGCGCGATATATATGCGCGTTTTATCGTGCGTAACGAGACCGACGAGCACTATACGAAAGTGGGACGGATCTCGGTGCCGTTTATTTTGGCCTTTGGTTTTGTCTATGTGCCCTTTTTGGGTGAGCAGGGTATGCTGCTTTTTTATCTGCGGCTGGCAGGAGCGATCGCGGTGCCGTTGATGACGGTGATTCTGATGGGGGTCTTTACTCGGGTACACCGGCAGACGGGCATCGTTGGTCTGGTGGTCGGCCTTAGTTATGGCATGTCTGCGACCTTGGCCGATTTCAACGATTGGCCATTGCCGATCTGGTATCAGAATACGTGGTGGACTTATTTGTGGAACCTGGTGCTGCCGGCGGCGAGCATGTTTATCGTGTCGAAGCTGATCGATTGGCGCAGTGGTCCGGTAGACCATGAGACTTTACGCGGGCTGGTCTATGTGCGGCACGAGAATCCGGCAGAATTGCG
>DQLG01000784.1 GCA_015660315.1 Candidatus Latescibacterota bacterium | reverse complement strand
TATGGCCCTGCTCTTTATCGACCGGTCGAATAATCCATCCGGTGAAAAAAGATTGGTCTTAAAGCGCCGCTATATGCTCTATTACGCGTTGAATTTTCTACAGGGCCTACGCAAACAGATGTTCATAACTTTTGCGATTTTTGCCTTGGTCAAAGTACACGGTATGCCGGTAGAGACCACCATGGTACTAGTGCTGATCAACCAAGTCCTGATCACGTTAACCGCTTCTTGGATGGGCCGCCTAGTCGATCGCTATGGCGAGAGGTGGATGCTCAGTGTGAGTTATGTCGTGCTGGTTTTTGTCTTTCTCGGCTACGCGCTGATTGACCACCGATTAAGCCTTTATGGGCTTTACTGCCTCGATAATCTTATTTTCTTTGGAGGGATCGCACTGACGACCTATGCCCATAAAATAGCGCCACCGGACGAGCTAAAACCAACACTGTCGATGGGGGTGACGATGAACCATGTCGCGGCGGTCGCGGCGCCCTTGATCGGTGGGTACGCTTGGCTGGTCTTTGGCTATGAAGTCATTTTTATAACCGGATCCATCCTGGCCTTTGTGTCGCTTGTTGTTGCCCAGTGGGTCAACCCCGAAAAGCAAGGTATAGCAGGTGGAACTGAAGTAGCCGTATAATAGTTGAAATTAAATCACCAAACGAAAGGATTATCCCAATGAAAATGGCAACCCGTATGCCCCCATTCGCTCGACAAATCGGTTTCGATGGCTTTGCCGCCTGGTTGGCGGAAAATGGTTTTGATGCCATCGATACACCGCAGTTGACCCGTGAGATCGCGAAAACCTGTAAACAGCTCGGATTGGCGCTCGGTACTTCCGACGGAGGAGCGAGTGTGCTTAGCCGTGATGCAGCTAAGCGCCGCAAGGGCATTAGCGAATACAAGAAGAGTTTGACTGCCATCGCCAAAAATGGCGGTCATACGCTTTTTACGGTTCTCGGCCCAGACGACGCTAGTATCCCGAAAGCCGAGACCTTCGAGCTCTTTAAGAAGGTCTATCCGCAAATCCTGGCGCATGCCGAAAAAGTGGGCGTCAATATCGCCATCGAGCCTTGGCCCGGTGGCAGGCCCTACTATGCAAATCTGGGTTGCTCGCCCGAAAGCTTAAGGCTGATCTTTGAAGCGTGTCCTTCACCCAATTTAGGGATTTGTTATGATCCATCACATTATGTTCGTCTGCAGATAGATTATCAACGCGTTTTGCACGAGTTCGGCGACAGAGTGCGACATGTGCATTTGAAGGATACCGAGATCATGCCGGAAAAACTTTATGAGTCTGGCAATCTCGGCGAGGCCTATGCCAATAGCTACGTCTGTGGTGAGGGCTGGTGGCGTTATACGATTCCGGGCGAAGGGGAAGTCGACTGGAACTATGTGATTAGGCGGCTTGAGGATTTCGGCTACGATGGAGTGCTGTCGGTCGAGTTGGAAGATCACTATTTCTGGCAGACCCCGGAATTGCAGCAGGAGGGCCTGTTGCGGTCTAAGGACTATATCGAACAATTTATCAGGCAGCGCTAGTGGGCGTACTAGCGCTGCTGCTGCTGCCCACCCTTGTCGCGGCAGAAATTCAATTTATCGAAGTCTCCGCGCAAATGGGCATCGATTTCGTGCACGAGAATGGGGTGTCCGCAGAAAAGAGGCTGCCGGAAACGAATGGTGCTGGTAGCGCATTTTTTGATTGGGAGAATGATGGGGATCAGGATCTCTATCTCGTCAATAGTGGGCATATGGAAAAAGGCCGGGGACAGTCTTGGAATGGATTGTACCGCAATGAAGGCTCCGTTTTTAAACCCGTTGTAGGTGCTGCCGGTGCGCGTGGTGAATCGTACGGTATGGGCGTTGTTGCGGCGGATTACGATTCCGATGGCGATCCGGACCTCTACCTCACCGCCTGGGGACCGGATCAGCTTTACCGGTCCGATGGGGCTGATTTTACCGATGCCACAGATGTTTCGGGTCTCGGCCACGAAGGGTGGACGACCAGCGCTGTATTCTTTGATATGGATCTCGATGGCGATCTCGACCTCTTTGCCGCGCAGTATGTACATTTCGAGTTGGGCGAGCAGCCTTGGTGCGGCCGCGACGATATGGACCTGCGTTTCTATTGTGACCCTCGCGTTTTCGAATCGACGGCAGACATCCTCTATCGCAATGAAGGCGATGGGGTTTTTAGTGAAGTGGGTTTGAGCGCGGGTATTGACCAGAAGGGTAATGGCTTAGGTGTCGTCGCTGGCGATTGGGATCTCGACGGCGATCCAGATCTTTATGTCGCCAATGACCTGTCGCCGAATTTTCACTATGTCAATCAGGGCAATGGCCGCTTCGTTGAGGATGGCTTGTTGACGGGGACGGCACTCAGCGCGGATGGGGCTAATCAGGCCGGTATGGGCGTTGATGCGGGCGATATTGATGCCGACGGCGACCTCGATCTCTTCGTCACTAACTATCAACTCGAAACCAATAGCCTCTATCGCAACGATGGCTCGTATTTTTCCGAGACCAGTTTTAAATCTGGGATCGGTGAGATCAGTTTGAATTATCTGGGTTTTGCTACCGGGTTCTTCGATTTTGACAACGATGGCTGGCTGGATCTATTTGTCGGCAATGGTCATGTGCACGACAATATCGGCGAATACGACGAATTGGG
>DQLG01000124.1 GCA_015660315.1 Candidatus Latescibacterota bacterium | reverse complement strand
CGGATCGGCAGGGTCAATTCTCCGATGGTCACTTCGATCCGGTCTACATTTAGCAGAGCGTAGTTGGGCGTCTTTTCTATTTCGCTAAAGATCTGCACCGAGTTCTCGTGATCATTGGCCGCGTAGTACTGCTGACCTAGCGCAAAACGGTCTTGCAGCATTTCTTCGGTGGGGAAAAAATGCGCACCCACGACGCCCGTACTGACCGCCGCTATGATCAAAAGTAAGTGTGTCATATCAGCCTATTGTAAATATATGAATATTCGTATAAGCCGTTCAACTTCAAAAGCCGAAGAACATCTCGACAAAGAAAGTCCGATTGCTCAGCTCTTCGGTTTTGGTTTCTATTTTTTCATATTCCAACCCCATCTCCGTCACCATATTCCACCCCAAGTAAGTACTTTGCGTGCGCACCATAAAGATATCGATCCAACGATCGAAGTCATTTTCTGTGGCGTTTTGCTCGCGGTGGCGCACGGCAAAGAGCCGCGGAATTCCCTCCTGCCCAGCGACAAAAACCGTGCGCTCGGTCAGCTTGAATTCCTGTTCAAAAAGCGGCCCGTAGGTCGACCAGTGCTGCCGCAAAGCGCCGGGATAGCCGGCATCGCGCCAATAGAGATGTCGAAACCGCGCCGTGAGACTAATAGATTCGCGCCACGGATAGCGGTATTCCAATTTGTGCGACAAGGTCAGGCGATTCAACGCGCCGTCATCCTGTACGCTTCCGTCGGCGAATTGATCCTCATGCTGTTGATTGCGCCGCCATTTATACCGCAGACCCAGGCTGAGGTGTTCGATAACATCGAACTCGGAACTGAGATGCAACGTGCTGACCGTGCTATTGCGCATCAACAACAGATCGGGATCGGGTGCCCGCAGACCAATCAAGTTGTATTGGCCACTGGTCTCCTGAATGACAATCGAGTTAATCCGCAGATTGGTGGAAGTCTTCCATATAAAGGTCGGGTCGGCAATCGAATCCTCTACCCGCTTGATATCGCCCAAGAAATCGACGAAACCCCACGGCCGCTGCCAACGGGATTCCCAGCGCAGATAACGGGCTTTGCTCTGACCAGCCCCAGCGATTTGCTCGCCGCGATAAAAGCCCAAGCTCAACTTGTCGACATGGGAAAGATATCCGGCTAAGTCGATAAAACTGTGGAATCCCTGCTGGTCGCGTTTGTAGGGATAGTCGGGCTGGTCGTCGTTTTCGGTCAGATCGGGCAGCCCATTGTTGTTCATGTCGATATCGTAGATAAACTCGGGTGGATCAGCCCAAAAAAACAGGAACGGGTCGTCCCAATCCGGTATGCCATTGGCATTTTGATCGGTGTCGGGCACATTGTCATTATTGGCATCGAGCCCGGGGAAAACACCCGCATCATTCTGCCCCGCCAATGGCGTATCGTCTGGCATGTCATCGGGCCATTGATCGCCGTCGTCGTTGTCGTCGAAAAGATTAAATTCCTGGGTGGTCGCAGTATTGGGCGGGGCGACCGGCACATCGGTGTGAAAGATCGCCCCACCGCGCCGCGAGTCGTAATTGCCGCTGTAGTCGGGATCGATGCGATAGAGTTCCAATCCCCAGCTTGGTGCTCTCTCCCCCAGGAATGGGAGCTTGCGTTTGGCGGTGAGAAAATAGGCGGCGGCGTCCTTGCTGTGGCGGCGGCCAGTACTGAAGGGGTATTTGAAGTTCTGCATATTGAAAGAGGCTTCGCTATGGATCTCAAGACCACCGTGATCAAATTGCAGGCTGAGGCTGGCCATGCTTTGTGCGGTCGGAAATCCATAGTCGAAACTCACCTGGCGGGGCATTAGGTCACGCGGCGTGCCCGCAGAGCGCAATACTGTATAAGCCGGGACGGCATCGGGAAATTTAAAATCCAGCGGATATTTCAAATCGCCGGCATCACCGTCAAAACCCGCCGCCTCGGCCGGACTGCGTCGGGGCTGGGCTGGCCACTGCATGTCCTTGGATTGTTCGCGCACCCGCCCGGCGATAATGCGCTTAAACTCGTGCGTGTGTTCTTGGCGCACCTGGATGCGGTAATCGCCCCCGACCCGGGCGAAAAATTGCGCTTGCTCGGAACGGAAACCCTCGGGCATAGAGAAGGTGAACTCGGCCATTTCGTTTGCACCGGCTACCTCCCAGTGATCGCCGACGGCCCGGCCCGTGGGCACCGCAAACAAATTCGGTTCCCATTCAATCGCGCCCGTCGCCAGTTCGCTGGAACTGGAATATGCCTTCTCGTTGCCCTCTTGATCCTGACCGCGCACCACGATCTCGATGCCGTAGACCGCCGCCGGGGCCGAAAGATCGTCCGGCGAGTCGTCGACTACCCGTACTACGACTCTGTCGGGGGGCAGCATCGCATTGGAGAGGTCTCCCTTGAAAATGCTCCCGGTCCGCGACTGTGTATCGGCCAAGTGCTGGTTGACGAAGGTGCTGCCGATTTTGAGGGCCGAACCTATTTGCGTCTCCCAATGGCCCCCCCACAACACGACGGGTGAACGCTCGTTCTGGCCGGTGGTAAAAATCGAAAAACGATCGCGATCCCCCGCTCCTCGACTATAGATAAAGGTGCTTTTGTTTTTGGGGCCATTCACATCAAAGCGCACTCCGGTATAGCGCGTCATATTGAGTGTCAGTGGCGAAAAACGCGTCTTGGCCGGGGTGGTCGAGACCTTGTCGCTACCCAACATGACCATCATCGCATAACTGCGGCCCTGGTAGGAATCCTGCAATACGGTGTAGTTGAATGTCAGACCGACGCGATAGACATTGGCGGTTTCGAAACGCAACCCCTGGATTCGACTCAAACCAGGCCTTTCCTCATCGGCCGACAGCATGACTCGCCCCTGCATTACATAGCGTCCCAAGCGGTCGAAACGAGGTGCCGACCAACCAAAAACAGGAAAGGGCCGATAAGGTTCGAAAGCGTGGTTGCGATAGGGATTGTAGTGCCCGTAGTTGAGAAAATCGCGCGCTACTGTGGTCCGCGAGTTGATTTGCGCAGCAATCGGCACGGCGGCCAGCAACAGCACAACGATTGGCACTAGGCAAACGCCGCATTTATGAATAATTCGTATCATGCTATCGCCTGGGCCTATTCCGGTGAGAAAATGACATCGACATAGAACGAAGTTAGATCTGTATCTTCGGCGAGCGCGCGGTTGTGCAGGTCAATATTCTCCCATCGCAAACCCACACTAGATACCATGCCATAACCACCATAAGTACCTTTCATCGTCAATTGCAGCAAAGACATATTTTGCGTATAGCTATTGCTTTTGACTTCGCGATCAATAAATCGCCCTTTGAACAGCGAGGCAAAGAATCCGTGCTGGCCGAACTCGATCCGGGTCTTGGGTGTGAGGGCATAGCTTATAATCAGTTCCGGTGAGACCAAGGACCACGAGGCCGCCGCCTCCGGTACGGCAACCGTATCCAACCGCGTCGACCCATCCTCCTCTGTCACCGGCTCGAAGTAGAGACTGGTTCCCAACGTATCCACCGGCACATAACTGCCTTCGTCCCACTTGGCCAGCAGGTGTTTCAGGCGCCCCGTCAGCGAGAGCCGGGGCATAACCCGACGCGTATAGGACACCTTGTTAACCAGTGAGAAGTTGTGCAGCGTCGCGGCCTCTTGTAATAGCCCGCCACTGCGATCTTGCTGCTCGAGCCTGCGATTGAGCACGTATTTAAAGGAATTGGCCAAATGCAAACCGTCGCGCGGCATCCAGCGACTCTCAAAGTGGGCGGTGTTTACCAACGAATTGCGCATCGGCAAAAAATCGGGCGGCGGCGGCTGACTGGGCTGGTTATAGCGTTGGTTGAGGGCTACCGCATCGCGGGTCCCCCCGCCGCCCGGATTGAAAACCAAAACCAGGCGGTAGACATCGTCGGCGATATCGTCACGCACCTTTTTGAAATCGTTGCGCAACGCCAACCAGGTCTTGGGCGTCTCCAGTTGGATCCCGCCGCGAGCGTAAAAGGCATTCATCTGATGGCCGCCGTCAATCTCCGTAGCGCGATACCAACCCATGCGCACCTGCTCGAGCCACCAGGGCCGCTTATCGAGATCGTAGAATAGGTGCATACCCTGTTGGTCGCGGCGATAGGGATAATCGGGTTCGTCGTCATTCTCGCGAAAATCGGGCACCAAATTATTGTTGAGATCCAGGCCGTAGACAAATTCGGGCGGATCCGAATCGTAACCGATAAACGGCTCGATATAGTCTTCCACCGCATTGCGATTTTTGTCGTGGTCTAAAACGTGGTCTCCATCCATATCCAACCCGGGATAGACACCGCCCTCGGGACGCGACGAGGGAAAGGTCGGGCGATTGAATGCACCCGACGGCATGTAGAGTTGGTCGGCGCTGCCGGGATAGTCATCGGGCCAATTGTCGTGGTCGTCGTTGTCGTCGTAGGTGCGAAATTCCTGCGTCGCGGCCCGGACCGCGTTTTGCAACCCGGCTTGCCGATCGGCCACGTCGGTGTGCAGGACCAGCCCACCCCGACGACTGGCATAGCCGCCCCCATAGGTGGGACCAATATAAAAGACCTCAAAACCAAGATCGCCCAACGCGCCCATTCCGCTGCGCAGTGTAAAATATCCGGCCTTGCCCGTCTCGCGCATTCTTTTTCCGCGGGCGGTCGGAAACTTATAATCGAGCGGATTGAGCACAAACTCACCCGTAAGATGAAATCGCTCGTGCAACCAATTTATATTCAGGCCGTAGAACGTCTGGGCGGTGGGAATGGCGTGCTTGAAGCGCACGAGCTTGGGGCCCTTGCCCATTTGCGGACTGTCCTTGGACCGCAGAACCGTAAAATAAATTTCCTCCTGTCCCTGGATATCTTCAAACTGATCTAAGCTGAAGTTGCCCGTTGGGATAAAGGGCCAACTGCGATTGGCTTCCGTCGTGCCGTCGGGCAGATCGAAATCGTATATTTGCCGCACGCCAATCCGATAGTCCCCCTCCACCATCAATTCGATATCGGCCTCGACGACGACGAGGGAAGGATCGCGGGCATAGAGGCCCTGGAAATCGAATTCGACGACGACGCGCTCCTTGGCCCCATCGGCCTCATAGTGGCTTTGCACCTGGCGTCCCTCGGCAAAGACGGCGGCAAGCGAGGCATCAAAGGCGTATTTTTCATCAGCGCGCTCGCTGGCACTGGTATAGAACACTTCGGATGAGTCGAGTAATGCGCGAAGAAAAATGTCGGCGTCATAGATGGCCACCCCACTTAAATCGCGCGGCGAATCATCGCTTATGCGCACCTTGAGCTGTTTGGGCGAGTGAAACTCCGGATAGGGTATATCACCGCGCACGAGCGATATGGGCTTGCTCTTTATATTTGATTGCAATTGTCGGAAGAAAGTAGCCCCCACTTCCAGGCCACCAAAACGACCATACCAATTGGCCCCACCGACAACTACCGGCGAAACTTCGGCAAAGCCGCGCTGGTCACCGCGCAAACGAGAGAAAATCAGCGAAGCCTCCAATGAGCCACCTCTCG
>DQLG01000705.1 GCA_015660315.1 Candidatus Latescibacterota bacterium | reverse complement strand
TCCTAAGGTAAATATATACAGTACCATACAACGCCCTTTCTGCGTTGGCATGATTTGTGCCTTAGTCTAGGCGATCGGGATTGGGTATTTCCGATCTCATCTGGATTCTAGGGGGCTCTTGATTCGTCTAACAGAAATAAAACGCCAGGATAGTCAACTCGTGGTCAAAATCGAAGGCTATCTCACCGACAGCACCTTACAGGTCGTAGACCAGGCCTTAACCACTTATAAAGACCAGCAAATAACCGCTGTCTATTTTGATGCCGACGGCCTCGTCTCCGTCGATCGCCGCGCGCTTGAAGCGGCGCAAACACGTTTTCCCACAGGCTTGGCCATCACTTTTCACACCTCTCGTATTGCGCTACAACAATTGCTCAAAAGCTGTGGCCTCGAAGTCGCAGAATACTCACTAGACTGACGCATTCATCCACTCGTACAAAGGAGGCACTTACTATGTCCATCGCAAGCAAAACCCGCTGGTTTACCGCTCCGCTTGCCATCGCCCTCTTGACCTTGGCAGGCTGTGCGGAGACGACGATGATGGCAACGGCACGGGGCCCACCGGCGACGGCACTGCCATCACCGCCGACAACGCCGGTGCAGTGCAAGGCCAGGTCCTCTCTGTCGTCGGCAGCACCGCCGGCAAAGGCCCCGGCACCCACAATGGCGCCACGTCAGGTACCGTCAAGGTCGACATCTCCACCGGTAAACTCGCTCAGGTCGGCGGCATCAACATGTCGATGGTCTTCAAGAACTTCTCCGACGACGGCGTCAGTTGGCTCGACGGCACCGTCAACTATGTCGTCAGCGGCGCGGACATTTCCTATACCGTCGACCTGACGATTTCCGACACCTACTCGGGCAAGGTCAAGGGCGATGTCGCGGTTTCCGGCGGCGCAGTTTCCGGCTCGTGGAATGTCGACGGACAGACCATCAACTTCTAAAGCCTCCTGAGCATAAATGAGCAAACACCTCACACAAGGAACGAGTCGAGCATGCAGAAAAAACTATTAGCCGGGTTGCTGCTAGCCGCGTTGGTGGCCGCCTTCTCGCCCGCGATGGCGCAAAAATCCCGCGAACTCTACGAGATCAAGTTCAAAGACCCGAAAAAAGACGGCTACTTCGAGCCACTGCAGGAGAAGTATTTCTGGTTCAAGGCCAAGAAGGGCTTCCACCTATTCGACGCCTATACCGGCGAAGCCAAGTGGAGCCACAAGGAGTTGCCCGGTTTCGATGGCAAATACACTCTGCTCTGGGATGAAGATTACCTGCTCTATTCGACCAAGAAGGGCGTGGCGCGCCTCGATGTCGAAAGCGGTAAAGTCGCCTGGTCGACCGAGATGGAGAAGCTCAAGTTCAAGGACGTTGCTCGCTGGTGGGAAACCGATCACGGCCTCGTGGTGCAGATCAAGAACAACCTCGCCCTGCTCGACATCGATAGCGGCGCCGAAAAATGGTTTCTGCCAATCAAGCCCAGTGGCGAGATCGTCAACAAGCGGCTCCTGCCCTTCTTCTACGATTTGGGCGACCGCTTCTTGGTCCTGGCCAAGGACGGCCCCGTGCTGCTCGACGCCAAGACCGGCGAGATCCTCCTGAGCATCAAGGGCAAATACAACAAGAAGGCCGAGCCCTTTGTCGAGGCCGGCAAACAGGTGGCCTTCTTCTTTAAAGATCGCATCAGCTTCGTCGACCTCAATGCCGCCAAGGAAAATTTCTCCATCGAGGGCAAAATCGAGGAGACCACGTCTTTTGAATTAGTCGAGAGCGGGGGCAAGAACTATGTGCTCTTCGGCTTTAACAAACGCCTGGTCGCCGTCGACGGCGACAGCGGCCAGAAGCTCTGGGAGACGGCCGAAGAAAGTTTCGAGGGGTCCGTACGTTGGGTAGGACCATCTGCCGACCCCGGCAAAGTGCTTATCGCCACTTTGCACGCCGACAGGTTTGGCGGTGACGCCGGTACTTATATCAAACTCTACGGCATCGACATGGCCTCGGGTACCGTCACCTGGGAGCAGGTAATCGGCCGCTCGGCTCTGGCCTCGGGATTTGTCAACAAGGCCTTTGCCGATCGGGACAACCCGCGTGGCGGCTACGACATTTCGGTTTGGTTCCAAGATACATACGAAGAAGGGGACAACCGGATATTTCTGATCAGAGGCACCTGGGCCATCGACCCACTCACGGCCGAACGCAATGAAACAGAATCCCAGGGTTTTATAAGCGTCAATACCCGCACTGGCAAGGTCAACTATTTGACCCGATTCGAGATTCTCCACCCCAGGGGCAAGGAGGGGTACTCAAAGGTGGGAGTGGGCGTGCTAAGGGATATGTACGGCGCCTATCCCGCCCCCATCGACGACGGCGAGACCATCATCGTAGCCGGTCATAAGTCAATCGCCAAATTCGATAAGAAAAGCGGCAAGCTGCTGTGGCACGCCCAGACGCCGGGACTGCCCACCACCATGTCTGTCCAGGGGGATGTCCTGCTCGCCAAACTGGGCAAGCTCAACACCACCACAACCCTCGAAAAGGGCGGCGTCAAAACCAAGGCCCAAGGCTTCAAGCCCTACGGCTTCGCGGCCATCGATATCAATAGCGGCAAACAGATCTGGGCCAACACCGAGTTCAAGATCGATCCCATAGAGGCCATGGCCGCCGTTGTCGAAGACGGCGTGCTCTACGGCTGCGACGGTGAAGACCTCTACGCGATGTCGCTCAAAGACGGCAACTTCAAGTGGAAGTTCAACATCAAAAAGGACGGCAAGGCTGGTAAGATCACCGGCGACAAGGCCTGGGCGGTCAACGTGGAGAAGAGTTCCTACTCCATTCTAGGCTCGAAGACCATCACTACT
>DQLG01000068.1 GCA_015660315.1 Candidatus Latescibacterota bacterium | reverse complement strand
GTGGCACCGGCATCCTCGGCGATCTTGGCCTGGGCAGGATCCACGACGTCCATGATGACGCCGCCCTTGAGCATTTCGGCTAGCCCGGTCTTGAGTCGTAAGGTGCCGGTCTGGCTATTGGTATTGTTGTCGCTCATGGCAATTCTCCTTTAATAGTCCCCAAGAACATATTCGATAAGCCACGCCCGCGCAAAGGACAAGCCCGACTTTTCATCTGGGACAGAATCAGGTACCGCGCACGCTTTTCCAATAGGTGCGGCAGAGATCGCCAGCGATTAGGGTCAGGGCGGCGAGCGTGGCGATGACACCGAGGGCAGTGCCTGCGGTGAGCACGGCTAATGGCGGTCCGGGCAGCAGGGGCCGGGCGATCCACAGCACGGCTAGAACGCAGGCGACGAGCAATACCGGGCGGGCGAGTGCGGCGAGGTAGGTGGCCGAGGGCAGGCCGATTAGGCGATTGGCCAGGTGTTGTGAAAGCAGCAGGAAGAGCAGCGACGCGGCGGCGATCACTTGCGCGACGCCTTCGACGCCGCGTGGCAGACCGTAGAAGTACATCGCGGGGATTAGCACCGCCATGCTGAAGAGCGACCAGTAGAAGGACCAGTTGGCCTTGCCCTTGGCCATAAACATCGAACCGACCATGGTGCCGATTACTTTCAACAGTGTCGCGACCGCCAAAAAGCGCAACACCGGCAGGATCGGGGCTTTATCGAGCAGAACGGCGATCTCCGGCGCGAAGACGAAGATGCCCGCGAGCACGGGCCCCATCGCCAAAATCAGGCCCTGCACGGAACGCAGGTAGCCGCTGCGCAATTGTTCGTCGTCGTCCTGAATGCTGGAGAAGCTGGGGAAGGAGACGCGTTGGATGGTGGTTGCCAGACGAGTCAGGGGCTGCAAGGTCAGGCGTTCGGCGAGGCTGTAGTAGGCCTGCGCCGCGGCGCCGAGCGGGCCGAAGATGAAGAGATAGGCGATCTTGGTGTTGGCGTAGGCAACCGCGCGCGCACCGGTGAAATTGAGGGCGAAGGAAAGCAGTTGGCGCAGGGCCGAAGGTTGGAAACGGGCGCGGGGTCGCCAGCGGGCCGAAAAGACCAAGCTACACAGCAGACCGGCTTCGCGGCAGACTGAGGCGATGACTGGGACAAGCACGCCGAGGTCGGAGCGTAGGAAAAATAGTAGAGTGACCGATAGACCAAAGGTGAGGACCGATACCAGCTCGGAGAGGGCGATGGCGGAGAAGTCGAGATCGCGTTGCAGGCGGGCGCGGAACAGGCCCGATACGGAGGCGCAGGGGATCAGCAGGCAGAAGATATGCAGGACGCGGGCGAAGGTCTCGGGATCTTCGCCGCCGAGCAGGGTAGCCAATATGGGTGTTGCGGTAAAAATGCAGCCGGTGATCAACAAGCCCCAGACCAGATTGGTCCAGAAGGCGGTGTCGAAGTGCGCGTCGCTGGCGTCTTTTAACTGCACCAGGGCTGCGCTCAAGCCTAGGTCGCCGATCAGCGCCAGAAACATCACGATCGTCAGCACCCATTCGAAGTGGCCGAGCTTGTCGATCGGCAGTAGCCAGTAGAGCGCCAGCATGGTGCAAAGCTGGATCGCGGAGGCGCTGCCATTCCATAGGAAGCCACGTAGGGCGCGGGTGGCCAGGGAAAGCGTTGGGCTCAATAGAGGAGAGTTCGGATGTAGTCGAGATTGTGGCGACTATTGGCCTCTTGCTCGCTGAGCCCGGCAATGGTGGGCAGGCCTTTGGGGCGTTGCTTGAGGTGGGTTTCAATGACGATATATCCGTTGTAGCCGTCGGCTTTGAGTGCGGATAGTTGTCCCGACCAGTCGATGGGGCCGTCGTCGATCAGCGCCCATTGTCTGTCTTTGCAGTTTTTCAGGTGCACGTGTGTGACGAGGTCTTTGAGATCGGCGTATTCGTCCGGATAAGGGCAAGGCGCACCGGCCATCGCCGAGTTGCCTGGATCCCATAAGAGCGAAAGATGCGGCGAGGCGACGCGGCGGATTAATGCGGCGGCTTCGGCGCCGGTGGCGCCCCAGCAGACGGCTTCGTTCTCGAGGATCAGCCGACAGCCGTGCTGGGCGGTTTTTTCTGCCATTTCGTCCAGGTGGTCGGCGACGGCGGCCGGTGGCTCGCTCTCATCGTCATTGCGGCGAAAGGCGAAGGCGGAGACCTGGTCGGTGCCCAGACGCAAGGCCCAATCGCAGGCGCGCGGTAGAAGCTCGGCGAGATCGGGTTCGACGGAGGGGTCGTCGACCGGGCATTTGCATAGGCCCGGCGAAACGCCGGAGACCTGTAGGCCGGCGTCTATGACCATCTGGTGGAAAGTGTGCAACTCGTCATCCGAGACTCTCGGGAAGCGTCCGCCGGCTAGGCCGCGCAGCTCGACATAAGGGACTTGCCACTCGGCGGCCAATGTTATGGCGCGCGCGGGGTCGGGGCTTATTTCATCGGTAAAGATAGAAAGCTTCATATGAGATTTACCCGCGCCTTGGCGATGCGGCCGGTTTTGCCGAAGACATTGACGGCCTGCGCTTCGAGCTGGTTTTCGCTCGTGGTGAGCGACCAGACAAAACGCGCTTCGCGCTCTTCACGCCACTGGCCGCCGTTTTCGCGGACGAGGAAATGCGAGAAATTGGGTGCGGTGTGTTCGAGGTCGACTTGCAGACATTGCGCGTCTTCGGCGGCTTGCAGGTAGATACGCGTTTGGTTGACTGACCAATAAAAATCACCAGGTCGCGAGGTCTGCAGCGAATACTCAGCGTATTGGGGGTCGATACCGTCGGACCACCACAAATAGCCGTCCCAATGGTACTGTCCATTGCCGTGGCGCAGTTCGGCCGGTTCCGCAAAGATTAGATGCGTGTTGCGCAGTGGGATGCCGAAGCGGCAGAAGACGTCGATATACTGCGTCATCGGTTCGATTTTGTTTTGCGGCAGTTTGTTGGCCATAATCTTCTTGCGCTTTTTGCCGGCGGCGGCGTAGTGCAATTCGAGCGCGTTGATCGGCACGCCGTCGATTTCGTAGGTGGCATCGAATTCGGTGTTTGGGCCGGCGTCTTCGAGGATCCACTTTTGCAAGTCCTCCGACCAGACCTCAGCCAGGCAGTGATGGTCGACGACGATCGAACGGGCGACCCAGCCCAGCGCCGAGGCGCAGCCGGCGAAGACCGCACCGTAGTGCGTGCACATGCCGTAGCCCCAATTGCCCTTGGTGGTGTCGAGGATGTCGAGGGGGCTCCAAGTTGGGCAATGCGGGTATTTGCCGGATTGCCAGCCGAGCCATTGGCTGTGGATCCAGTCGCGCAAGAGAGCGAGTTGTTCGAGCTCGGTCTGGCCCTTGGCAATGACTTCTTCGAGGCGGTATTGTTTGAGCAGACGCTCTTGGTGCGGGTGCTGGCCCATGTAAGCGAAGTTGTAGGAACTGTAGACCAATTCGGGATGGTCGAGGTCGACGAGTTCGAAGGGGGCGAGGCTCTTGGCGTCTTCTTTGATATCGGCTTCTAGGGTGACGCTTTGCAGCGTTGGTGTTTTGTCGGCGGAGCTCGTCTCTAAAGTGGCGCGCCATTGCGCGAAGCGCCCGGGCCATTCCAATACGGTAGATTTCTCCCAGCCGGTCCAGGTGCGCGGGTCGAAGGAGGGCGTCGAGCCCGAGCGCAGTTCGAAGTAGATGTGGGTGCCTTTGGGTTTGAGCGCGCGGCTTTTGAGTCGCAGGCGACGGATCCCGAGACGCGGGGCGATGTGGCCCTCGCCCTTTTCGTCAGTCAGGTCGATCACCGGCGAACAGAGCGTGCCGCGCGACGGGTGGCCCTTGAGGCGCAGCCGCACCAGGTATTCGCCGTTGATGGCGCGCGCTTCGCCCAACGCGCCCTTGTGCCAGGTTTTGCCGCCGTCGTAGCTACGAGACGAATGGCTCTCGGGCTGGTCGGCGAGGCCGCCGGGGAAGGGGTCGATATGCAGCACGCCATTGTGCGAGAAGACGAATTCATTGGGTCCTTCTTTGAGGTATTTGGCGGCGATCTTTTTGCGGTCCCAACCGCCGGTGAGCATGCGCTGGCGATTTTGTCGGTGGGTCAGCACGTGGCCGTTGACCTGCAGTCGCATGGTTTTTTCTTCGCTAGTGCGGTCGGCGTTGACATAGAAGAGCAGCTCGGCGCCCTTGAGCTTGGCCGAGGGGATATCGAACTCGACTTTCGCGGCTGCGAAAGAAGAAAGCTCTTCGCGGATATCGCCGTCGACACCGATTTCATTGGTGAGGAAATGCGTGGGGGCGAGGCGGGCGGAGGTGGTGGTCTGCGCGTCAATGAAGCGGTCGCGCAGGTGGTCGCGGAAGTCGGTGGTGGCGATGCGTTTCATGGGGTGTGCTCCTAAGGGCGGCGCTGTGTTGGGCTGGGGGAATTTATGGGATCGGGGGGAGGGAGGCAAATGGTTGGGTGGGGGATGAGAGTGATATTTCCTGTGACTGACCTCTCGGCTTTCTCCCGCCTTGGGAAGGCAATGGAGGGATATCTTATTTGGCAGCTGGACTCTGCACCGGCTTGAGAGAGTTTGCTTAAAGGGCTATTGGCTTTAGTCTAGGAACCCTTCGACATATTCACGCGCGGCGATGGCGGCGGGTAAGGGTTCGGCCCAGTCGACTTCTTCCAGTTCGATAACGAGCAGGCCGTCGTAGTGGCTGTCTTTGAGTAGGGTGATTAGCTCGGCGAAGGGTAGGTCGCCGGTGCCGAAGGGCACGGGTTTGTCGCCTTTTTGGTCGCGCAGGTGGACGTGGCCGATGCGGTCGGCCAAGGCTTCGGCGAAGGGCATGATGGGTTCGTCGGCGGCGAGCAGGTGCCCGGTATCCATCAGCACGTGGGCGCGGGTGGACAGCTCGGGCATGACGGCTTGGTAGTCGGCGAGGGTCTGTAGGCGGTTGTCTTTTTGGTTGCCGAGGTTGAGGGAGATATCGGGAATTTTCTTGAGCAGAGTGTTGACGCCTTCGATAAGGTCGGCGAGTGCCTCGTCGGTGCGCCCACCGCCCTTGGTGTTGATGGTGCTGAGGCCGAGGGCGCGGCCCAGATGGATATCCCATTCGAGCTGGCGCAGGTTGTAGGCGAGGTTGTGCTCGTCGGAGTCGGCTTTACGGCCAGTGAGGTTGCGGATATTGAGGCTCGTTAGCGCGAGGCCGGAGTCGGCGAGGGCGTCGCGGACCATCGGCACGGACCAATCGTCGTGCACCGGAGTGGACTCGGTGTGGGCGCGGAAGAGTTCGAGGCGCGCGAAGCCGGCCGCCTTGGTTAGGTCGAGTACGTCGGGCAGCAGTAGGTCGGGGCAGAGGGTCGGGCTGAAGACGAGTTGCATTAGTTGATGCCCTCCCAGGTTGCCCATTGATCGTCGTTGGTCTCGAAGCGGATGTCATTGCTGTCTTTGCGCGAGAAGCGGCCAATCAGGGCCATGCGGATATTGCGGTTGACGTTTTTGGAGCCAGAGTGGAAGAGTTGGCCGTGCCAGAAGATGGCGTCGCCGGCCTTGCCGACGAATTGCTGGCCTTCGGGGAACTTGCCTTCCGGGTACAGGTCGCTGGAGACCCCACCCTGCACCGAGAGCAGCGAATGTGTCTTGAAATATTCGTGCGCGACACGGTGGCTGCCGGGCCAATAGGTGAAACACCCGCCTTTGGCGTCGATGTCTTCGACATAGATCGTGACATTTATGGTCATATAACCGACAGTGCCTTCGGCGACGCCATTGGTGGGCGTGTAATAACCGTCGAGGTGACCGCGGGCGGGCAGGGACCAGTTTTTGTCCTTCGACGGATAGACGAACGCGGGGCCGGCGCTACCGGGGTTGAGCAGGTCTTTGCCGACCATTTCCTCCATCATCGCAAAGAGCGGCGATTCGTGCACGGTGGCTCGGATGGCGGGGTCGTTGGCGGAAGCCGGGCTGCGGGGTCCGGCCCCAACCCAAGTTTCGGGATCGTTGCGATCGGCTTCTATGCCGGCCCAGAGGGTTTTCTGTGCGGCTTGTAGTTGCTCGGTAGCGAGAGCATTGCGGATGATGAGGCAGCCGTTTTCTTTAAAATCGTTTTTTTGCTCGGGGGTGAGATGGGGCATGAGTGAGATGGCCTCCGCTGTGGTTAAGTGGCGATGGCAAATATAGAACGGGGGAAATGGGGTGTCCATCGGTTCGTTACAAGGATAGATAGTGATTAAAAACGTAC
>DQLG01000228.1 GCA_015660315.1 Candidatus Latescibacterota bacterium | reverse complement strand
GCAGGGTGGCGTAGATCTCGCGGTATTGACGGCGGAGGAAGAGCATGGCAAAGGTCAGCGCCGAGATGCTAAGGACGATATTGGTGGCCCAAGCGGCCCCACTGATGCCGAGCGCGGGCAGGCCCCAATGCCCAAAGATCAGTCCGTAATCTAACACGATATTGACACCGATAGCCACGATATTGACACCGAGCACGATCCAGGTCTCGCCACGGCCGCTGAAAAAGCACGAGAAGGCGGTGGCGGCGACTTGTGGGCCGGTGCCGTAACAAAGAATGCGGAAATACTCGATTTCCTCCGCGCGGATTGCTGGGTCGTGGCCGACGAATTCGAAGAGCGGGCGGGAAAAAAAGGCGGGGATTAGGGCCAATAGACCGCTCAACAGGGCCAGGTATGCCCCCTGCCAGACCGCCGGTCCCACCCGTTCGAGCCGGTGAGCGCCGATATATTGGGCGACGAAGGTGTTGACATACTGGGCGGTGCCCATGAAAAGACTGATGAAGGTGAAATTGGCCACGCCCGCCGGCAGTGCCGCGGCCAGCGCCGCGGTCGAATGCCAGGAGAGAAATATCCGGTCGACAAAGTGTTGGATGCTCCAACTAGCGGTGCTGAGGATGAGAGGGAGGGCGATCCCGAGGAACTCCCGATAACCGCCATCGGCGCGCCACCTGCGGGTGATGCGCGCCGCCAGGCCAGCGGGTTTAGCGCTCATATACTGGTTTAACCTTATTCAAAGTGGTGTGCAACTCCCCATAATCTGTTAGTGTTTATGTCTTTTAAGAAGTTCGCTACAAGCGGATACTTGTGCCAGGCCTTCTAGGAGGCCGAGCGCATTGTCCGATCGATCGTTGATGGGTTGTGGGTTGTATCGAGTTTGATCTTGCCGAGGCAAGCCGGTTTTACCTGTTTGTAATCTGGCCTGACCCGGGCCCAAAAACAGCATCAACGTTGCCGGTAAGAATCTAACCGATCAAGCGGTTTGCATTGTACGGCATGTCCTCTTTTTCAGGCTATGCTTGGCAGAATGGCGGTGACGACCGTCTCGGGTGCGGGCCGTTTTCTGCAGGGTGGAAAACCACGGAAGATCCAAGGCAGCAACTTGCCGATGGCGGTGCTCTTAATATGGATGGTTTGCTTTGCTTTTAAGGGCGGTATACGTTAGCGAGGACGCCCAAGTCCAGGTTATTATCGCCAAAGCCGTGCTATTAGGGGCCGTTAGTGCGTTGACGGCTATAACTGCCGGCTGGTGTTTTGGCATAGGCAGGCCGGGTTGGAGTTGATGACAAACGGCTCGTTGCGATCACCGCCGATTGCCATGCGGTGTCATTTGTGCCCCGTATTTGTCGGCGCGCTCGGGGGGCTGTTGATGATGGCCAAGCAGTCAGTTGAGGAGCATTGGCGGGTTGATAATGCATTGGGTGCAATTCTGGTGTATCTTAGCACAGAAGTTTCGGGTAGGCTGGCGGTAGCGCTTTTCGGATACATAGACACTGTTGTTCACAATTCGGGCTTAGTATGGACGGAGCAATTGTCGCGTGCGGAATGGTCTCCTTTGGGGCGGCTTTCGCGCTGTTGAAGGGCACCGATCGAATTCGGGTATGGCGTGTCTCCGCCGAAGGCGAGCAGCAGGGACTCAATATCGCCGAACACAGTGCCAGTGCGGATTTACAGGATCTTTTTGTTGCAATGGACGCAGAACTTCTGAACGGGTGGGACGCGGCTGAGATGCGCGAAAGGGAGCTATTATGGGAATGGCAATAGACTGTATTATTGTTATGGACCACGAGGGCAAGATTCTCGAATTTAACAGGGCAGCCGAAGAGACCTTCGGCTACGACCGCGGGGAGGTCGTCGGCGAAGTGCTCAGCGACAAGATTATGCCCATCGCCCGCGGCACAGGATTTGCGGAGGAGTTGCAGCGCTATCTGGAGATGGGCGAATGGGATTTGCTCGATCGGCGCGTCGAACTCAAGATGAGGCGGGCTGACGGTCGCGAGTTCCCCGTCGAAATGGGGCTGACGGCGCTGGTGTACGATAAACAGCCGATTTTCACCATTTATTTGCGTGATATAACCGAGCGGCGGCGCGGCGAAGAGCAGATCAGTGATTTGGCCAAGTTTCCCGACGAGAACCCGAACCCGATCCTTCGGGTCGGCCGCGATGGGATGGTGCTCTATTCCAATCTACCCGGTCAGATCCTGCTCGATGTCTGGAACTGCGAGCAGGGGCACGTATTGCCTGAGCCTTGGAGGGGCCGCTTTACCGACGTCTATTCGCACAATATCAACACCGAGCTTGAGATCCCCTGCGGCGAACGGATCATATCCTTGATCTGCGCCCCGATCGCCGAAGCCGGCTATACCAATCTCTACGGCCGCGATATCACCGATACAAAGCGCCAGGGCCGGTTGGCACTGCTCAACTCGGAAATCGGTATCGCGCTGACTACGAGCGATACCCTGCACGAGATGCTGCAAGCCAGCAGTGAGGCGATCGTTCGACAGCTTGGCGCTGTTCTTTCGCGCATCTGGACCTTCGACGAGCAGTCCGACGAACTGGTGTTGCAGGCCAGCGCCGGCCTCGACACTAATCTTAGCGGCGACTATGCCCGGGTTCGGATCGGCGAATCTATGATCGGCCAAATCGCCTCGGAGCGTAAACCGCACGTCAGCAATAATGTGTCGGAGGACCCGAATATCGACGATCGCGAATGGGCCAAGCGCGAGGGGATAGTATCATTTGTCGGCTGCCCACTGATCGTCGAGGGGCGGTTGCAAGGGGTGATGATGATGTTCGGCAGGCGGCCGCTCGGCCGCGATACGCTGGACGTGCTGGACGTTATCAGCAACTCGGTAGCGATGTCGATAGATCGCAAGCGCAAAGAAGAGCAATTGATCCAGGCCCGCGACGCGGCCGAGAGCGCCAATCGTGCCAAGGGCGCCTTCCTGGCCAATATGAGCCACGAGATCCGCACCCCGATGAACGCCGTCATCGGCATGACCGAACTCACTCTCGACACGGGCCTCAACGACGAACAAAGCGAATACCTCGGCATCGTCAAAACTTCGGCCTACTCGCTGCTGCAGTTGATTGACGACATCCTCGACTTCTCCAAAATCGAAGCCGGACAACTCAGCCTCGAGAGCACGGCCTTCGACCTGTGCCACATTGTCGAGAGCAGTATCGAAACCCTGGCCTTTCGCGCGCAGGAGAAAAACCTCGAACTGATCTGCCAGATCGACGAGGACGTTGTCAGTGCGCTGGTAGGCGACCAGTTGCGGCTCAGGCAGGTGCTGGTCAACCTGCTCTCCAACGCTGTCAAGTTCACCGAAAAGGGCGAAATCACCGTCGGCGTTCACCGCTACGAACAGGGCACGGACCGCACCACCCTGCGATTTGAAATTCGCGACACCGGCATCGGCATTAGCACCGACGAACTCGAGCACATCTTCGCTGCCTTTACCCAAGTCGACGCCTCGACCACCCGCCGCTACGGCGGAACGGGATTGGGTCTGTCGATCAGTGCCCAGCTCGCCGGGCTAATGGGCGGCAAAATCTGGGTCGAAAGCGTCGAAGGTAAGGGCAGCGCCTTCCATTTCACCGCCCAGTTTTTGCTCCAGAGCCCCTCTACCGAACCGGCCAAATCGCCTGAAGACTCGTTTGCGGATGAATACAGCACGACCGGCAAGGGCCTGCACATCCTCATTGCCGAGGACAATACATTCAACCAAAAGGTCGTCACCGGCCTACTGGAAAAACGGGGCTATATCGTCACCCTCGCCAATAATGGCCAAGAGGTCTTGGACCTGATGAAGGACAATCTCTTCGCAGCGGTGTTGATGGATGTGCAGATGCCGATCAAAGATGGCCTCGAAACGACTCGCCTCTTGCGGCAACGGGAAGAGGGTACAGGGCGGCGCACGTACGTGATCGGCGTAACAGCGCACGCGATGGTGGGTGACCGCCAACGCTGTATCGAAGCCGGCATGGACGATTACGTCCCCAAACCCATCGAACAGCAAGCGCTGGACCAAGCCCTCGCGTCCTTGCAATTCCCATCCGCACTGCACCAACCCACCGTCGCGCCAATACCTCGCTCGTCGGTCTTCGACCGCGCGGCGGTACTCGATCGCTGCGGTGGCAACGAGGCCCTGCTTAGCGAGTTGGTGGTAATTTTCCAGCAGGACCTGCCGGGCTACCTGCAGCAGATAAAGACGGCTATCGAGCAAAACGACAATGAGGCACTAGCCCGCGCGGCCCATATTCTCAAAGGCCCTTTGGGCACCCTGGGATTTGCGGCGGCCGGGGCTCTGGCCCTAGATCTGGAAGCCATGGGCCGCACCAACAATATCGGCGAAGCCAGCACCTGTTTTGGCACCCTGGGCAAAGAGCTAGATAAACTCGAGCCCTTGTTCAAAGAGCTCTCCGGCGACAAACCTATGGCGACGGACGCCGATTAAGCGAATGGCGCGTCTCAAGCGACATTTCAACCGCCCTTTGGCCCTGGCCGTGACAGCCGTGGTCGCCGGCGCACGACCGACTCTTGTCATCGCCGGCGAGGTGGTCCTTGCCAATTCCATTTTATCTTTTCGGGTCTAATACCCTGCTGCTTACAGCGCAAATTAGCGTATAGCCGACCCGCTACCCCGTGGCTTGCCGTGGGCTAGTTTATTTTTGCTGTCGGTCCACTGTTCGGCCTGGGACTGGTATTAGCCGTCTATTTCGCCGGCCAAAGCAAGCGCCAAAGCCGCGAATAGCGCATTCTCTTTCAAGTGCGCGACCCGGACGATATTGACAACGTCCTGCTGGTCGTGCGTCAGGCCCTAACTAACTTGGGCATATCCTTTTCCCACTGCGGTATCAATGTGCTCGACCCGGCGAACACCTAACGACGTGCCCCATATGCGTTCATGCATCGTCTCACTTGCGGCGAATGGGTCGATGCCACGCCCCCCAACGCGGAATTCATCTACGGTTTTCGGCAGGCGGGCGTCGAGATCCGCTTCGGTGAAAACGGCGCCCTGGTCGGAGAGGACTAGGGCGCCGTTTTTTATTAGATGCCGCAGGGTATCGAGTGCGAGAAGATCAAGCGTTGACCTTGTTCAGCGCCGCATGAATTCCGCCACGTCGATTAGTTCACCAGCCCTGCGCGCCGATTCCCATCCCGCCAATACCGGACCCAACGAATAGAGACCATCTGAATAGTCGTTGAGGATCAGTGTGCTGTCACCGGTGCGCACGGCCTCGGTGAAGGCTTGGTCCTGAGCGAACCACGGGTCAAATTCTTCGGGTTCGTAGACGATCTCCCCATTGACTTCGATGCGCTCGTACATCCACAGGGCCAGACACCCTCCCTCGTAAAATATGGTGAAGCGCGGTTCGTCCCCAGGTGCTGTCGGCGTTGTGGCGAGGAAAGTCGAACTCATCGGCGCCCCGTTCTCCAAAAGGAAATTGAAAGAGCACGAAAGCGGTTTGTTGTAGGCCGGCGGGTGATGGTAGAAGGCTTGTGCCTTGACGATGTTAAGACCGGTCATATAACGCGTGTAGTCCACCGCGTGTACTCCCCAGTCGAAGGCGTTGCCGCCGGCTTTGTCCATCTGGTAATGCCAGCTTTGTGGGTCGGGCACGTCGGCTTCGAGAGGTGCCAAGCCGCCGATATTCTGAAAGCGGACATGGGTGATGGCCTTGTCGGCGAGCAGACGCCGGGCCTCCTGGAAGAGTGGGCGATAGCGTTCGCGGAAGCACACGGTCGACAGCACGCCACCCTCGTTGACGGCGGCGGCGATGCGCCGGGCGACCTCCATTCGCGTCGACTGCGGTTTTTCGCTGAAGAGGTGGATGCCGCTTGCGGCGGCAGCGGCCTCGACATCGGTGCGGGCGAAAGCCGGAACGATCGAGTAGAGCGCGTCGAGTTCCGCTTCTGCCAGCATTTGGTGGGGGTCTTGGTAGGTCAATGGGATCGAGTAGGCGGCGGCCGTATCGGCGAGGGCCGCGGTGTTGGGGTCGCTGGCGGCGACCAGTTCGACATGCGGCAACCGGCTCAGGTTCGGCAGGTGGGTCTGGTTGGCGAATCGGCCGGTGCCGTAGATGCCAACGCGCACCGTGCCCTTGTTTGCGTCCATGGGGGGATTCCTTAATTTAGCAGGGTTTTAATAGTGAATATACCCTCTATACAGCAGAGCGATATGGCCAAGAAAAAGAAAAAGGAAAAAGAAACTACGCGCCAGGCTTACGGCATCACGGTTCTCAAGGCAAGCGACAAACGGGTGCGCCAGCTCAAGAAGAACTTCACGCCTTTCATCCACGGCAACAAGTTTTGGAACTCGAGTTGGTGCGTGATGGATTTTTTGTCGCAACAGGGTTTGCCGTCGGCCTCGCGGGTATTGGAAATCGGCTGCGGTTGGGGCCTGGCCGGGATCTATTGTGCCAAAAATCATGGTGCCGAGGTGCGGGGGATGGATGCGGATTCGGCTGTGTTTCCCTACCTGAATCTGCACGCCGAGGTCAACGAGGTCGAAATAGAGACCTGGCGCTGCAAGTTCGAGAAGGTTAAAAAGAAAGACCTCAAAGGCACAAATCTGATTATTGGCGCCGATATTTGTTTTTGGGACGAAATGGTCGAACCGGTCTACAAGCTGATCAAGAAGGCGATGAAAGTGGGCGTCGGGCAGGTTATTATCGCCGATCCGGGACGTCCGCCCTTTCACGCGTTGAGCGAGAAGGTGATTAAGAAATTCGGCGGCGAGGTCAAGGAGTGGAAGATCGACGAAGAGGTCAACGCCGAAGCCTTCCTGCTGATCGCGGGTAGTCTGCCGGATACGCTGTCTTGAGCGATTGGCGCGACGCGCTGGCTCGGGGGCTGGTTATTCCGGCGCACCCGCTTGCTCTCGACAAAAACCGCAAGCTCGACGAGAGGCGGCAGCGTGCGCTGAGCCGTTATTATTTGGCGGCTGGTGCGGGCGGGTTGGCCGTCGGTGTGCACACCACGCAATTCGAGATCCGCGACGAGAACGTGGGCTTGTTCCGGCCGGTGCTGGAATTGGCCGCGGAGGTCATGCAAAATGAGGCGCCGCCTGGCTGTGTGCGTATTGCTGGGGCTGTGGGGCCGACGGCGCAGGCGGTGGCAGAAGCCGCGTTGGCCAAGGAATTGGGCTATCACGCGGTGTTGCTGAGCTTGGCCGCGTTTAAAGAGGCCGATGACGACGCATTGATCGAGCATTGCAAGCAGGTGGCCGAGGTCATGCCGGTAGTGGGCTTTTATCTGCAACCAGCGGTTGGTGGGCGGGTATTGGGTTATGCCTTTTGGCGGCGCTTCGTCGAGATCGAAAATGTGGTGGCAATCAAAGTCGCGCCTTTCAACCGCTACCAGACGATTGATGTCTTGCGCGCGGTGGCCCGGGCAGGGCGCGCCGGTGAGATCGCGCTCTATACCGGCAACGATGATAATATCGTGCTCGATTTATTGACGCCGCATGTATTTTCGCGCGGTGGGGAAACGGTGGAATTGCGCTTTGTGGGCGGGTTGTTGGGACATTGGGCGGCATGGACTAAGCCGGCGGTAGAATTACTTGAGGAATGCCGGCGAATCAACGCGGTGGCCGGTGAGATTCCGCGGGAGATGTTGCAGCGGGCGATCGAAGTGACCGATGCCAATGCCGCCCTTTTTGACGCGGCCAATGGTTTTGAGGGCTGTATCGCGGGGATCCACGAGGTTTTGCGGCGGCAGGGGTTGTTGCAGGGGGTTTGGTGTTTGAACGAGGCGGAGTGTTTATCGCCGGGGCAGGCGGCGGAGATCGACCGGGTCTACGCTGCTTATCCGCACCTCAACGACGACGCTTTTGTCGCAGCGCACCGGGACGATTGGTTGCGCTGAGCATTCGGTATTATGGCATGATGGGGGAGGTCGGAGACGGCGTCCTCTTTTTGTTTTGGTGGTTTTCCACAGCGGATGGAAAATTGCTATGGCGGTGGGCTATATCGGCTCTTGTGTATTTTGCGCAGACCATAAAAGCGCAGCGGCAATACATCGTTCTTTGCTGCTGCGCTTTTATATTGCGAATGCTTTTTAAGCCTGAACTAATCTAGAACCAATTCTCCTTGTCGACGACATTGAGCAATGCCTCGCCTTTGGCCAGGCGTTGACAGTTTTTGACGAGTAGCTCGCGTCGGCGGTCTTCGAGATAGGGGCCGGCCGCCGCGATATGCGGGGTCATCAGGAAGTTGGGTGCGGTCCACAGTGGGTGGCCCTCGGGCAGCGGCTCGGTTTCGAAGACGTCAAGCGCCGCGCCGGCGATCTGGCCTTCGCGTAGGGCTTGGTCTAGGTCGGCCAAGCGGACGTTTGATCCACGGCCGATATTGATGAAATAGGCGCTGTCCTGCATTTGCTCGAATTTGGCGCTGGTAAAGAGACCTTCGGTGTTGGGCGTCTGCGGTGCGGTGAGGATGACAAAGTCGGCTTGCGGTAGGAGCTTGTCGAGCGCGTCGGGGCCGAGCAATTCGTCGACGCTTGTGGGGGCCTCCTTGATGCGGGGGTCAATGCCGATGGTCTTCATACCCCAGTTTTTGCACTGGCGGGCCGTCTCGGCGCCGATGCCGCCGACGCCGATGATCAGTGCGGTCGACTCGGGCAAGTGGGTCGCCGGGCTCGATTCGCCGCCCGGACGCCAATGGCCCTCGAATTGGTCGCGGAAATACATGTGCATGCCGCGCGAAAATGCCAATACGAAGGCCATGATGTGCGCGGAAATATGGTCGTTGAAAATGCCGCGGAAGTTGGTCGCGATAACATTGCTGGCGATCAGCTCGGGAAAATAAAAACCTTTGGCTGGCCCCGCCGCCGGTGCGGCAAGCCATTCGAGTTTGGCGGCGGCCGCCAAGAGCTCGGGGTCCAAGGTGCCGAAGCAGGCCCTGGCGTCGGTCAAGGCACTCAGGGCTTGTTCGCGGCTTTCGCAGTGGACGACTTCGAGATCGGGGACGGCTGTTGTCATAGCCTCGGCCAGGTAGCGGGTGCGCTCGCCCGAAGGGGGGAGGAAGACGAATTTATAAGACATAGCTTTCCTTTCGCTGTCTGGAGCATCGCCATTGGGCGATGGGTGGGTCCGGGAAGAATATATCGCCAGGGCGTTATGGCGACAATTGAGCAAGAAAAAGTTGACTGGAAGCACCTTTAATGCGTCTATATTTTGTAGAAAATTAACGAAGTGTGTTCGGGTGAATACAATGTCGAAAGTGTTACCCCAGGTGGCCCTATTCATTCTTAATAATCATTGCTTAACATACGCTATACATCACCGCTAAAAGACGGTTTGGGTTGGGCGATTGTCTTGCTCGCCTTGGCATTGCGCTGGCCTTTTTCCTCGCCGGAGTGGTCCCATGTCGACGAGCGCGCCTTTGTGCTTTATCCTCTGGGTTTTTTGGGCGGCGACTTCAATCCACATTTCTTCAATTATCCAACATTCACGCTCTATATAGCTTCTGCGCTGTATTATGTGTATTTCCTGCTCTTTAGTGCGGAATCACTAGACTACTTTGTCGCCTATCGCTATTTCGTTGACCCTGCTGATCTGCTCGCCATAGCCCGCACGGCCAATACGTTGGTTTCGGCGGCGACGGTGGCGGTGTGTATGGTAGCCGGGGGACGGCTATACGGCCGGACGGGGGGTTATCTGGCGGGTGTGGTGCTAGCCGTTATGCCACTGCATGCGCGCTTTGCCCATCTGGCGATAACCGATGTGGCGGCTGGTTTTTTTACGGCCTTAGCGGTGCTCTATGGCGTCAGGATTGCGCAAGAGCGGCGACGGGGCGATATAGTGTTGGCCGGCGTTTGCGCCGGATTGGCGGCGGCGAGCAAATATCCGGCGGGTTTGGCGTTGGTGCCGGTGCTGGTAGCCTGTCTGCTCAGCCGTCCCTGGCGCGAGATTGCGACGCGGTCTTCGCTTGCGGCACTGGTGGTGCCGGTGGTCGCCGCGGGGTTGAGCTTTGTGGTGGTTAGTCCCTATGTCTTGCTCGACTGGTCTGCTTTTCGGGAATCATTTGCGGCGATGGCCGGAGAACATTTGCTGAGCACGAGCCATGCCGGCGATGACCCAGCCTGGTGGTACTGGTTGCGCCACAATTTTCGCTATGGCTTGGGTTGGGCGGGTTTGCCGGTACTGGCCCTCTCGCTGCTGTGGCCGTCGACTGGTCGGCGACGGGAGGAATGGGTCGTGATCGCGGCGGTGGCAGTTTTTGTATTGTTGCTTTTTTCGGCCAGCTCGGTGTTTATGCGCTATGCGCAACCTTTGGCCCCATTGCTGGCGATATTGTTAGCCCGTTCCGGGGCCGCGCTTAGGGCCCGTCGCGGGCTGTTAGCCATTTGCTTGTTCTTGTTATTGGCCGAACCGCTCCATACGATCGTACAACAGCGGTCTTTGCTCGGTGGTGAAGACACGCGGGAGCAGGCGCAGCAGTGGTTAGTCGAACGCGTGCCACAGGGGCAACGCTATTTGCAGATACCCAAGGGCGCTGGACAGATCCCGATGCTCCGCTCCGGTCAGATTATGGTTCGCATGGATCCCTTTATTAACAGTTATGGGATCGAGCAAATGGAGGATTCGTTTCGGCTGCTGGCGGAGGGGCCGGAATTGCCGGGTTTATTCGTGGATTGGACCTTGGAAAACTATCGGCAAAGGGCGGGTCAGGGGGAGCCGAACGGGGAATTCTTAGTTTGTCTTTATCGCCATCCCTTGGTGCGGATGACGCACCAGGATTCGCTGGATTGGGCGGAGATAGAAGGTCAGGTTGAATGGTTGGCCGAGTTCAATGCTGGGGGGGCAACAGATGCGGCCTTTGATCGGGTGGATTGGCATTTTGTACCCATCGGAGATTTTGCACAGGTCGAACGCTCTGGGCCGGATATCCGCATCGGTCGCTTGCCGTGGTACGGTGAGGAGGAATTGGCCACGAGTCGGTCGTTTTTCGGCGCTTATAGTTTGCTTTTGGTGGGCAATAAGGCGGTAAAGGAGGAGCGTTGGGGCGAAGCGGTGGCCGCCTATAAGGCGCTTGTCGATACTCCGTATCTACTCAATGAACTCTTCACGGTCAAATACCTATATCAGATGTTTCTTAGCACCGGTCAGTCGTTGGCGGGGTTGGGCGACGGTGAGGGCGCTGAAAAGGCCTGGCTGCGCGCGGCCGATATTAGCCTTGGCTCGGCCGATCCGTACTTCCATCTGGGGTCGATGTTCGCCGACCAAAAAGACTATAAGCGATCGGCAGAATATTATATCAAAGCGGCCGATCTCGAGCCCAACGATGTGATCATTCTCTTCAATCTGGGTGTGGTTTTGTTGGAGTTGGGTCGTTTGCAAGAATGTATCGCGGTCTTGGAGCGCGCGGCAGTTTTGGCCCCCGGAGTCGATACCTTGCTCAAACTCACAGTGGCCTATGGCCGCAACGGGCAACCCGACCAGGCGCGGGCGGCCTTTGCTCGCGCACGCGCACTCGGTCCGCAGCATCCGCAGGTAGTGGCTATCGCGCGGGCGATGGCCCAGCAGCGTTGAGCCCGCATTGCGCGAAGAGGCGCTGCCACGTTTGTGCGTGGTGTTGGATTGCTTGTTCGAAGCGCGCCCAGGGACCTTGCGGGTTCTTTAGCCGCAATTGCGCTGTGCGATAGACGAGAAAGGCATCGGGCGCCTCGTCTTGCTGCGCCAAGCGGTCCATTAACACCAAGTAGCTGTGCCCCTGACGATGGACGCGGCTCAGGTAGGGCTGGATACGGCCGGCGTAAAATTTCCCAAATACAGTGTGCATGGTACGGGCGGCCGGTGTCGGGCGGCCATTAAAGCAGACAGTCTTTTGTGCCAGGCGTTTTTCAACGGCGGCCGCCGCCGCGTTGAGATAGTGGGTCAGGTGTTCCATCGAATGCAGCAGTTGGCCGCCGTAACGGCATTTTTGCAAGGTGTAATAATGGCCTTCGAGATCCTCGCTGTTGATGGTGAAGGCGCTATCGCCCAGGTGGGGCTGCAGGTCGATGAAATAACGCAGGGCTTCCTCAATGGCGGAGCCCTCACCGCCGGCAATCGGCAGTGGTTTGCTTGCTAGCGAAAATTGATCGGCGAATTCGGGGCCGGCGAACGTAGCATTCCAAAAGGCGCGGGCGATATCTCGTTCCTTGGCGTCGATGACTTCTGCGAGTAGCGCAGTTAATTTGCCGTCCGCGTTCTCGTCGGTTTCAAGAGTATCCTGACAAGTTCGTGCCAGCGCCAAAAAACGATGTTCGTAGAGCAAGCGCTGGCTTGCGGCCAAGACTTTACCAAGGCCGCTATTGCGCGCGGCGACCAATTCGGCCAGCCCACACTTTTCCAACGAGACTAGGTCGAGCAGGCCGATACGCAGGTCTTCTTGTTGCAATAGAAGATCGCGGTGGCGGGGGTAGGATTTTAGCGCGGAGGCAAAGGCGCCTTCTTCGACGACGGGGGTGCCGGTGGCGTTATTGACGCGGGAAAGATAGTCGTCGAGCATGTCCCCTGCTTCATCCTCACTGCAGCCGGTTAAGGCCAATAGGCATAACAGGCCTATGGCGATCATGCGTTGCGCCGCTTTCTCCAGACATAACCATAGGTCAGCAGGTTGAGGACAAGCACGCCCAAGCCCATCGAAATTTGCACGGTGCGCGTTAGGCCTGAAGGATAGATCAGCGGCAACAGATAATGCCCGATGAAGTCGCCATCATAACCCGCCGCGCCGGCGTGCCAACGCAATTCGTTTTCCCAAGGTGTCAGCGGGCAATACCAACCGGCCAGTTCGACGACGGCCGACCATGTTACGGCGGGCAGATGCACGAGCGCGGCGCGGGGCCAGCGCAGGCAGAGCAGGCCACCGGCCATGGCAAAGAAGATAAAGGCGGTATGGAACAGCACCAGTAGGTCGGCGAGCAATCCGTAGGGCAAGGATTAACCCAGGCGTTGGCGCAAACAGCGCGAGAACTCGCCGATAAGTTCGGGCGATTCATCGGCGATATTGTGTCGTTCGTCAGGGTCTTGCGACAGGTTGTAGAGTTCGTCGACGTCGTTGTAATTTTGAATATATTTATGTGTCGCAGTGCGAATGCAGCGGAAGTTTTGCAGGGCGGCGACGGTCTCTTTACGGTGGGTGTTGGTTTCTTCTTTGAGCACCGGTGCGAGTGAGCGTGCGTCGATGCCTGCTTGGGGTCCGAGTCCGGCGAATTCGCACAAGGTAGCGTTGAGGTCAATCAGTTCACAGAGCGCGTCGGAGACGCGGCTGCCTTTGATGTCGGGGCCGGCGACGATCAGCGGCACCCGCAGGCTGGCCTCATAGGCGGCACTCTTAGTATAGAGCCCGTGGTCGCCGAGTAATTCGCCGTGGTCGGAGGCAAAAACGATATAGGTGTTGTCGAGCTGGCCGCGTTTTTCGAGCGCGGCCAAAATAAGGCCGACCTGGTCGTCGATTAATTCGATGGCGGCGCAATATTGGCGGCGGGTTTGTGCGACTTGTTCGGGAGATAGATCTTCAACGCGTCGTTTGACCCACTCGGGTTTGCCTTCTAGCGTGTCGAAGATTGCGGGAGGCACGGCCGCATCGCGGTAACGTTCGCCATACTCGGCGGGCGGGTCATAAGGGTCATGCGGCCCAACGAAGCTGACGAAGTAGTGCCAGGGAAAGTCGTCGGGCGCGTTTTCGATCCATGCTGCGGCACGGCGGCCGATATAGCTGTCTTCGCAGTCTTCGCTGGCCAGCGGCGAGTCGCGGCAGTCGGCGACCCAACTGCTGGCGCTGCGTCGCATATAATCCTCATGAAAGGTCTGTAACTGCCCTTTCTCTTGTAAATAATGCGTATACGGGCCGACCGGTGTGGCGGAAAAGCCGGCGTGCATCTTGCCCTCGCATTCTTCCGGGTGGGTGAAGCCCCAGCCATAGGTGCAGGGCCGGTCGCCGTAGCGGCCGTTATAACCGTCGGTTTTGCGCAGGTCGAGTTTACCGACGCAGCCGACGCGATAGCCGGCGTCGCGAAGGCGTTGGTAGTAGGTGGTCGTGTCTTGCGGCAAGATGCCGGCGTTGCCGAGACAGCCGAGGCGGCCCGGTTGCATGCCGGAGGCCAGGCCGATGCGCGCGGGGGCGCAGACCGGGGCGTTGGTAGTGCATTGCGAGAAGCGCACGCCGCGCGCGGCGAGGCGGTCGAGGTTGGGGGTTTGCAGAAAGTAAGCGCCGGCTGAGCCGAGATAGTCGTGGCGGTGTTGGTCGTCCATGATGAAGAGCAGGTTGGGTTTAGACATCGGATGCTTTCTATAAGATCGTTTGTATAACGGTGCCGATGGCAAGCAGATTTGGCGCTCGTTGGTATCGTTGGGATACACTTAAATAAAATTGCAGATATCACGGGATTCAAGATAGAGTGGTAGGCTATGGACTGCAACATTTAGTCCGTCTTGATCTGAGTGAATTTTATTCGCCATAATTTGACTTGGCGACCTGGAAAGATCTATAATTTATTACATTTTACAGCGCTCAGTACCCATTTAACTCGCGCTTTGACCCGCCGATGTTTTTACGATGAAAAACCTGTCGCTCTTTTTCCCTGCAATCGCAGTTGCGCTATTGATGGCCGAGGGGGTCGCGCGTCTGGTGCTGACCGTCCCTCCCCGTCTCGTCTCTATCGATACCAATACCGACGAGACGCTGGTCAAGATTGCACCGGACAACCTGACGATCTTCACCCCCGCCGGTACGAGGTTGCGCGCGAACATGCGGGTCAAGATCCTCAATGAACGCCTGACGAATCGCGATATTGATATCCAGACCAACTCATTGGGTTATCGCAATCGAGATTTGCAAGAGAAGACTCTTACCAGGGTGTTGTTTTTGGGTGATTCCATTACCTTCGAAGATTATGCCCGGGAACCTGAGACCTGGGTGCGCCAGGTCGAAACGCGTTCTTGGGATACCAACCTCCCCCTCGAAACGATCAATGCGTCGAAGGGGGGCATCAGTATGAGCGACGAACTGGCGATCTTAGAGGAGACGGGGCTTGGCACCCAGCCCGATATCGTGGTGCTCGCATTTTATCTCAACGATCTTCGCGAGTCCTATGGGTTTCAGGTCGGGCGGCTCCCAGGTTGGCTAGACCGCAGTTATCTGGCGTGGCTATTGACCAAGAGTTTCAATATCTTCAGCGTCGAAATGGATATCAGGCGCTTTAGAGATGGGGAAATGAAGGCTTTCGCCGATGATATCGAGCAACGCGTACAACCCCACGAAGGCGATCCCCTGCAAGACCGGCAGGCCTTCTACCACGAAGTGCTGGAACAACTGCACGATTGGGGAGGCAGCTTTAGCGATCAACACTGGGACTATATGGCTCCCCTCTTCCATCGCTTTAGGGACCTCGCCGATCAACACGATTTCCAGCCCCTGATCCTCGTTTTTCCGGTCGATTTGCAAATCTATGCCGAGTTTAACGAGGATTATCCGCAACGCAAAGTTGCGGCGATAGCCCAAAGCCTGGACATCCCGGTTTTGGACCTGCTCCCTAGATTGCGTGAAGTCCAACAGCCTCAGCGCCTTTTACATGACCACTGCCACTATACGACATTGGGCGATGATGTGCTTTCACAGGAAATCTTGGCCTTCATCCAGGATAATAGCGTTATTCGCCGCGCTGAAAAAATCCCGCCGCATCTCAAATTCTCCACCGGGCAGGATCAACTCTTTGATCATTTTATTCAGCACTAAATAAAGACGTGCGCTCTATCTGGCACGGACCGAACTTCAGCGTATGGGAATGGTGCCGCGAATTTTATACTAGGTCTTTAAAGAGTTTGTTCTGTCGTGTTTTCAATTGGTAGTTTTCGTGGTTTCTCATCTTGTCGATATCCCCCGCACATAAGTCCTGCACGATCATCTCGTCTTCTATCTTATCGATTTGTGTATGCGCGAGAATTTCGGCATCGGGTGCGATGATCATCGCGCCGCCGGGATGATAGGGTTGGTTTACATGGTCGATTGGCAAGTTGTCGACGACTCCGGCTTTGCCCGCTTGGTCCGTCACTATAATAAAACAGTAATTCTCCCACGCCCGCATCGTGTAGCGGGTCAGTAGCTTGTGCAGGTGTCTGCGCGCGTGCCGTTCGGATTCGGGGTCGTTGTCTTGCCAATGGCACTCGCGCATTGCATGTGGCATGAGCAGGATCTCGGCTCCTTTGAGGGTCAGGATCCGCGGAAGCTCGGGAAACTGGCCGTCGTAGCAGATGGTCGTACCGACGGTGCATTTACCGATATTGAAGGCCTCGATTTCCGAACCGCCCGTATAGTGGTTTTTCTCATCGCGCGATAGGTGGATCTTGCGTTGTTTGCCGATAAGACCGCCCGGCCCGAATAGGACCTGGGTGTTGTAGACTAGTTGCTCGTCGCGCTCGCTGAGGCCTGCGGAGATGACCATATTCAGCTCTTGGCTGAGTGCGGCAAGCCGTTGGCAACTCGGGCCGTCCGGTACCGATTCGGCGATCTCGGGCGTATTGGGTGCATTGTGCCCGTGCACGACCAGTTCGGGAAACAGGATGAGCTCGACGCCTTGTGTCGCGGCTTGGTGGCAGAAGGTCTCGATATTGTTCAAGGCCTTTTCGGGTTCACCCAAAAAACCGTTCATACTGACACAGGCGACGCGTATATTTTGCATAATATTCCTAACTTTTGTTGTTGTCATCCAGAGTATAGTGGCTT
>DQLG01000153.1 GCA_015660315.1 Candidatus Latescibacterota bacterium | reverse complement strand
CATCGTCGCCACACAGATCGTCTTCACCACATTGCCCTCCGACCCGGCCGCCGTTAATGGCGACATCATCTCCGGCCAAGTCTTCGCCACCCAACCCGTCGTCGAAGCGCAAAACGCCGCTGGGCAACGGGACCTCAATTTCACCGGCACAGCCACCCTTGAACTAGCCGACGGTAGCATAAGCCTGAGCGGCACCGCCGGCGTCGCCTTCAATACTGGCCGCGCCGATTTCGGGCAAAATGGGCTAAAGGCCCAAGCCACAACTGACGGCGCAAGCTTCGCGCTCAAAGCCCAGGCGACCGGCCTGCCCGATCGCGATAGTGCGACACTCACAGCCGATATCGTCGCCACCCGGATCACCTTTACCACCGCACCGTCCGCCGATGGCGGCGGTATCATCAACGACCAAGTCTTCGCCACCCAACCCGTCGTCGAAGCCCGCGATGGCGATGGTCAACGCGACATCCATGCAAACGATATTCAAGTGAGCCTTGGCATAACTTCGGGCAACGCCGTAATCTCAGGCGCAACCGGCCAAGCCTTACACAGCGGGCTGGCCAATTTTAGTGGGCTATCGGCCACCGGCACCAGCGGGCTAGTCCAAATATCCGCCAGCGCGCTGGGCCTGCTCGCCGACACCCTCTCCGTAACTCTGCACGCCGGAACCGTCGCCGCCATAGAACTGAGCGCCTCTGCCCCGTCAATCCAATTAGGCGAAACCGGCAATGTCGAGCTTTCCGCACTGCTGCGCGACACCAACGGTAATCTCGCCGAACGCGGCAACAACCAGGTTCTGTTCACCCTCATCGGCCCCGGGTCTTTCGCCTCCGGTCTCAGCGCCGTCGACGCCGCTAGCGGCATCGCCCGAACCGTCGTCAGCGCCGCCGAAGCCGGGACCTTGTATGTCGAAGCCAGCGTCGGCAGCGCCGTCGGCGCACTCAGCATTCCCGTAATCAGCATCCAGCCCCCCTACTTGGACCTGGACGCTTCGCTCCAAAGCATACCCGCCGACGGTTCGATCGCCACACAGTTAACTGTCTCGCTGCGCGACTCCCGCGGCCAACTCCTCAGCGAGGATGACAGCACACCGGTAAACTTTTCGCTGAGCGGAGGCCACGGCCTGCTCTCCGACGACGAGGTTATCGCCCGCGGCGGTTTGGTGAGCGTCTCATTGCGTGGATTGGGCATAGCCGGCCTTTTGACGGTGCGCGCCGAAGCCGACGGGCTGGAAGCGGCAGAAATTGTGTTGCGCGCCAACGCCGCGGCACCGCATCGCATAGACCTTGTCGCCCTGCCCCCCACCATTGTCGCCGACCGCAACTCTACCACCATAATCTCGGCCGTGGTGCGTGATAGTCTCGGCAATATAGTCGTCGATTCGAATGTCGAAATCCATTTTGACATTTCCGGCGATCTCGCCGAGATCACCGGACCACATACGGCAATGACAGAAGACGGCAACGCCCGAACAATGCTGCGCTCCTCTATTCGTGCCGGCGAGATCGAAATCACCGCGACCGTTCCCGGTCTAGTTACGGGGCAAACCCGCCTTCACCTAACCGCGGGGCCAGCGGCGAAAATACAGTTGCGGGCAACACCAACGGCTTTGCCCGCCGACGTCGTCTCCACTGCACAACTCACCGCCGATATTCTCGATGTGCACGGCAATCAAGTCACCGACGATTCCACCCGGGCCATCAGCTTCTCCGTTTCTGGTGGCCCGGGGGAAATATTGGCCCCGGCCTTCTCCCTGACGCACGCAGGACGAGCAAATGCCCTGCTGCAATCGACCGGTCCGCCCGGGAAAATCCTGGTTTTTGCCGGCGCTACCGGCCTGGCGCCAGCCACTTTCGAAATCTCGGTGCGCCAAGCGCAAGTTCCACACTTTGCAGATGAACTCTCGACCTTAAATCTGGTCGAGGACGGTCCCGCGGTACGCCTAGACCTCAGCGCCCTAGTCAACGACGGCGATTCCAGCCTTGAAGACCTGCGTTTCGCCGTCACCGCCAACTCGGCACAGGTCCGTCTCAAGATCGAAGGCTACGAGTTGGTGGCCACCCCCATCATCCGGGATTATTGGGGCCATCTCACGGCGACGCTCACCGTGCGCGATCCGACGGGTCTCGAATCAAGCGCCCTCTTGCCCATCACCGTACTACCACAAAACGATCCACCGCAATTCGTTTCCGCGCCGGACAGCGTCGTCCCCGCCGACTCGCTCTTCATCTACCAACTCAGCGCCACCGATGCCGACGGCGATCGGTTGACCTTCAAGCTGATCGAAGGGCCGCAGGGTATGGCCTTCGACCGGGCCCTGGGCCGAGCGGTATGGCGCACCCCCGCGCCCGGCGTCCACTTCGTGGCCTTCGCCGTCAGCGACGGCGCGACCACCACCACCCAGCGTTTTCAAATCCGCGTCGCCGACGACATTACCGAGTTCCGCTTCACGAGCCAACCCGCCACTCGCACGCGACGCGGCCAGCTCTACACCTACCAGCCCGAAATCTACAACGCAGCCGACCGCCCTTTGGCCTATAGCCTCGTTGCAGGCCCCCAGCGCATGCATATCGACAAGCGAACCGGCATGATCACCTGGATTTCGACCGACGCCGACCCCACATTGCTCGACATCGCGTTACAGGTCAGTGACGGCACCCAACAACAGACGCAACGGTTCCAGATACTTCTCGTTGAAGGCAACACCGCCCCCGTTATTCTCTCCGCGCCCGTCGAGGTCGCCTGGATCGACTCGCTCTATATCTATTCGCTGCGCGCCACCGACCCCGACGGCAACACCTTGGCCTACACCATCGTCGAAGGCCCCTCCGCCATGCGCATCGACCCGCTCGCCGGCTTGCTCGCCTGGGCCCCGGAAGAGGGAGATATAGGCGTTTACGAAATTATCTTGAACGCCTACGACGGCCAAGATGCGACAGTACAACGCTACCAACTCCAAGTGCAACGGCCGGGCAACCCGCCGCGGATAGGCCCGCTGAAAGGCCTGGCATTCACACCTGACGCGAAGCTTGTCGCGCAGATTGAACTCAATCCGTTGGTCACCGATCCCGACCACCGCGACCAGGATCTTCTTTGGTCATTCGCCCACCTCTCCGGCGACCTGGTTTCAATCGACTACGATCCAATCGCGCAAACGGTCCGTTTTTCCGCGACCGCCGGTTTCAACGCCGCGCGCATCCGCCTCACCGTAAGCGACCCCGATGGCCATACTGCCGAACGTATACTGCGACTGGGCCTGCGCGAAGAGGGGGATTTCAACGGCGACGCCACTATCGATCTCGACGACTTCTTCCGCTTTGTCGATGCCTTCGGCGCCGATGCCGACGCCCCAGCTTGGGACGATAGGGCCGATCTCAACGGCGACGGGCAAATTGACTTCGACGATTTCTTCGTCTTCATAGAGCGCTTCGAAGAAAACAACGCGCGGTCGGGCGATTAGCTCCCAGTTCTGCCCACGATGGTTTATCGCGACCATTACCCGCTGGAATTCGTTCGTGGTTTGCAGACAATCCACCGCCAACCAGAACAAAAAAAGGCGGCATCTCCATTGGAAGACGCCGCCTTGCTGCCCCTACTGTAAAAAAACCTGCTAACGCTCGTAATGCTTTATAATCTCGGTAAGCGCGTTGTCGAGGTCGACGCTCGGATCATAGCCGATACAATTGCGAATTTTAGCCAGATCCGGGGCGCGGTACATTAGGTCCTCATATGTGCCTTTGGGCCAGGCCTGGTCGTAGGGGACGTATTCGATTTCCGAATCGCTGGCCGTGCGGTCTTTGACCTTCTCGGCCAGATCCTTGATGCTCGTCTCGAAGTGCGAACCCAAGTTGAAAATCTCACCCACCGCCTTGTCGTTGACGGCCAGGGCGACCAGCCCGTCCAAGGCGTCTCCGATATAGGTCCAACAGCGCCGCTGCTCACCGTCTCCGTAGACGGTGATAGGATGCCCCAACAACGCCTGTTTGACAAAGCGCGGAACAACCATCCCATAATGGCCAGACTGGCGCGGGCCAATAACATTGAAGGGGCGCACAATCACACAGGGCAACCGCTTCTCGCGCCAGTAGGCCAGCGCGAAAAGCTCGTCTACAGCTTTAGACGTGGAGTAGTTCCAGCGAATGACGGTCGTCGGACCGAGTATACGATCGCTATCCTCGGTGAAGGGCACGTGGCCGTTCTTTTTCCCGTAGATCTCGGAAGTCGAGGCCAGGACCACCTTCTTCTTTTTTTCGTTGGCCAATTCCAGAATGATTTCCGTACCGCGGATATTGGAAATAAGCGAGGACAACGGATTTTCGATAATGAAGTTCACGCCGACGGCCGCAGCCAGGTGGTAGATCAGGTCGCAATTACCAACTAACTCGCGCATGACATCCACATTGAGCACGTCGTCAATTACGTAATTAAAGTGCTTGTTTTCTTCTAGGTGCTGGATATTCTCGATACTGCCCGTGGACAAATTATCGATTACATCGACCGCATCGCCCATATTCAGATGGCGTTCGGCTAAATGCGACCCGATAAAACCCGCCCCGCCAGTAATCAACACTCTCATATTTTTTGTCCCAAAAACCTCTTTAACTTAGCTCGATAGGTGAGCCAAGTAGTCCCGACTCAAAGGATGGATCTCAACAGATGTCCATCCGGCCTCGCGCAACAGTCCGTCGACTTGGCTCTTCCCGTAAAAATATACCGGACAATTGTTCATATTCAAACGCAACCAACGGGTCGGCGTGCGCAAAGTCCAGCGGATGGGAAAACTAAAAACGGTCTGTGATGCACCCAAACGGTAGATCCGTTCCAAGAACGCGCCAGGATCTTCAATATAATCAAAAAATCCGATACCGAGACAAATATCGAAGTGATGGGGCTCACTCCAACTGAGAAAATCACATTGCTCGAAATGACAGCGCTCAGCCACCCCGGCCTCCTCGGCCAGTTCGCGCGCCAATTCGACCATGGCCGGAGCGAAATCCAAACCGACCACTTCGGCCCCCCGTCGGGCCAACTCGATCGAGTAGCGACCGGAGCCGCAACCAATATCGAGCGCCCGCTTACCGGTTAGATCTTCGCCGCACAGCTCAAACGTGAGCTCGTAGCGACGGTGTACCACGCCATGAAACAGGCCGTCCACCAGCTTTTGCGCGAGTGACTTGTCCGGTCGGTAGATCGAGTCGAAGCTATTGGCCGCCCCGTCGAAATAACTGCGAACCCTGTCGCTCATTACCGCTTCCATTAGTGGATTCCGTTCTCGTAGCCTAGTACACGCCCCAGAGACCCAAAGCGAAAGTCTGCCAAAAGACGCTCTAGCCGTCGCTCGGTAGCAGCCAAATTCCAGTAGTGTGTCAGGCTGATTCGCCGGGGCAGATCCAGTTGCGGATGGTCCGGATCAAGTTCCCAGGGGTGAATATAAAACACCGCAGCACCCCCTTCGTCATTAATAGCCCTCAGGGCATATCGCGTTAAAGTATAAGGAAATATACGGAAATAGGCACCCCCCCCGACGGGAATATTGCGACCCCGCAAACGATAGGTCGAAAGCGGAAACTCGGTCAACCCCGGGCGCACCTGATACCGCCAACGCGGGGCGTCGGCGATGCCATAGCGATAATTTTGCACGGGAAAGACGCTGGAATCACACTCTATGCCACATTCGGCCAGCACATCAAAAGCCCACTCGGATTGCTTTGTAATAGAGAAAAAGGGCGCCCGATGAGCCCGAATCGGGCCGCTCACTATACCAGAGAGCGTCTCCAACGACCGTTCAATATCTCGTTTAAACTCTTGCGGATCCAATTGATAGACCAAGCGGTGGGCATAACCGTGGGTACCGATCTCATGCCCGCGATCCTCAATTTCCCGGATTAGGTCGGGGGCGCGTTCAGCGGCATAACCGAGAACAAAAAAAGTCGCCTGGACCGAAGCCGCATCCAGAAGCCGCAGCAACCGGTCGCTACCGACTCGTAGACGATCGTCAAAACCGCCCCATGCTTCAGGTCCGATCTCCAAACCCTGGTACCAATCCTCCAGATCGACGGTAAAGGCATTGAGGACCTCGCTCATCCGCCCTCCTCGACCAAGGTCTGCAATAGCTGTGCAAAACGGATCTGTTGGACATTGAGTGCGTAGACTTCTTCGACCCGCCGACGGCCCTCTTGCCCCATCCGCCGGCGCAAGGCCTCGTCGGTAACTAATTCTTCCAAACGCGCCAACCACTCCGCCGAAGTACTCGCCCAGAATCCCTGACAACCATCCTCGACAATCTGTTGATTGATCCCTACAGGACTGGTCAACACTGGCAAACCGGTCGCCATGTATTGCAGCAGCTTATAACCGCCCTTGCCACGGGTCCAAGGATCATCCGGCATCGGCATCAGGCCAATATCAAAACCCTGCAAATCCGCGACTTCATCTTCGAGGCGCCAGGCCTTGGCTTCGATCTCGATGCCATCGATCGCGGCCTGTTCAGCTCCCACGATACAGAGCCGCACATCGGGGAAACGTTGCGCCAGTTGTTTAAGCGGTTCGCGGATGAGATCGAGATAGGGCAAGGTACTGGCGCTACCGATCCACCCCAGCACCACATCCCGACGATGTTTTGCGGGACCGGGATGGTAGTGATCCGTATCGATCGGACCGGTGATCTGCGCCGTCTGAGGACAGTGGTGGGCGGCAAACTCAGCGTTGTATTCGTTTTCAACGACAGCCAATTTGCAAAGCCGCAGCATTGCCGGCACGCCAACCGAGTTGCGGCGTTCCTTCCAAGCCGAGAGCCAGGTCTGCCGGCGCACCTCGGTAGTGAAGATGGCATCGTCGAAATCGTAGATCAACGGAGTCGTCAACAAGCGGAAAAAAAAACGCAAAGGCTGAGGCAGAATCACCTTCTGGATTAAGACCAAATCGCTGTTCCCCGCATGCCAAAAAGCGCGCAGACCGCAGAGCAACGTGCGCCAAGAGGCCCAACCATAATACAGAAGTTTGCGCCAAGCCTGGGCTGTCACCTGCAATTGCGAACCTGCAATATCGGGTATGGCGGTCAGCACCCGGCACTCGGCTCCAAGCCCTTTGAGATAGGGTAAATACTGGAAGACGCGCGTCCTGCTACTAGCCGCGAGAACGCCGTACTGGGTTACGAAGAGTATCCGCACTCACGCCCGAACTAACTGCTTATCCGCCGACAGCGTGCTGGGGGACGGCAAAATCGACGCGCTGCCCCTCGGCAAAGCGCCGAACGCCCTCGATGACCCTGTCCTGGTTCGCCTCGCCCATGTGCGGATAGAGCGGTAAGGTGAGGATGCGCTGCCACACCGCCTCGGTAACGGGCAACTGTCCAGAACGATAAGGGGCGTATACGGGGTAGAGGTGATTGGGGCGAAAATGGACCGCCGATTGGATATTGCGCTCCTGGAGAAAATCGCAGAGCCCATCGCGCTGCTCAAGCTTGACGACCATGCTATAACAGGCGCTCTCGCCATATTCTTTTATGGCCAGGGGTTCGATGCCCTCCACATCGGCAAAGGCGTCGTGGTAGCGCTGCACCAACTGTCGGCGCAGCTGATTACCGCGATCGAGTTTCTCCAACTGGACCAAACCCAGCGCGGCGGCGATGTCGTTCATGCAATATTTGTAGCCGAGCTCTTCGACTTCGTATTCCCAGGCGCGTCCTTCATGCCCGTTGTTGAAACGCGACCAGGTATCGCTGGAAATACCCAACCAGCGCAAACGCCGCACCCGTTCGGCTACCGCGTCATCATCAGTAACCAGCATGCCGCCGTCGCCGGTGGAAAGATTTTTCTTCGACTCAAAACTGAAACAGCCGATATGGCCCAAGCTACCCAGTTTGCGACCCCGGTGCGAACCGCCACAGGCCTGGGCCACATCTTCGACGAGCAAGAGGTCGTGACGCTCGGCAATATCGAGCAAGGCGTCCATATCACAGGAGTGGCCACCATAATGAACCACTAACAGTACTCGGGTCTGTGGTGTGATCCGCCGTTCGATATCGGCGGGATCGATATTGAGCGTGTCCTCTTCAATGTCACAGAAAACGGGCTGTCCCCCCGCCATCAAAATGGCGTGGTTAGAGGCGACAAAGGTCATTGGGGTCGTCAACACCTCGTGCCCCTCTGTCTCGCTCACCAGCAGGGCCAAATGCAGCGCCGCCGTACACGAATGAAGGGCGATCGCGTGCTTGACGCCGACATATTCGGCAAAGCGTTTTT
Source organism: Candidatus Latescibacterota bacterium (assembly GCA_015660315.1). Classification (GTDB taxonomy): domain Bacteria; phylum Latescibacterota; class UBA2968; order UBA8231; family UBA8231. Next base: position 2,576 of record DQLG01000153.1, on the reverse strand, counting down.
CAAACTCCCTGGCCTTCTCGCCATAACCGAGCCAACCGCTCTCGAGAGGCGCCCGCAAGGCCTCGTGTTCAGCTTCTCCGTACCAGGGTTTAAATATTTGTATGGGATCTGACAAAGGGTTTCTCCGTAGCGTAAATCACGAACAGGATTGTACCGGCGCCCAATAGGACTTTCGCAACAAGGTATTCGCCGCGATAACTAGATAGGCGCGCAAACGTTGACGCCCCTCGGGTCGCCGGGAAGGAATAAGAGCAAAAAATAGGCTCCAGACCATAATGCGCAGCCCCATTTCCACCAGGGTCAACAGGCGTAACGCGTGTAGTTGCATCCGGCCATAGTGCTTTTCAAAGAGATAATACAGGCTTTGCTGGCTGAGAACGAGCATCTCAGACAGGTTTTGCCGGGTGCTTTGTCCTCCCAAGTGCAAAACGCGACTAGAAGGATAGTAAAAGACCTTCCAACCGTTCCTGCCAATGCGTAGGCACCACTCTAAATCCTCGTAAAACATAAATAGGGCTGGATCGAGAAAACCCATCTGAGCGACGACTTCGCGCCGCATCATCAGACAAGCTCCGGTGACCCAACCCACCTCGCGGATCTCAGCGTGGTCCCAACCTCCTAATTTAAAGAATGGGAATAAGTTATGCAATAGCATTTTGTTGGTGAACTCAGTCGCCAAGCTAGGCGGAATTCCGCAGGAGAGCTGTAGAGAGCCATCCCGATTCAGCAACTTTGGACCGACGGCCCCGGCCTGCGGATGACCCGCCATAAATTCGAGCAATGGCCCCAGCGCGCCGGACTCGACCTCCGTATCTGTATTGAGCAGCAATAAGTAGTCTCCACTCGCTTTTTCCAAGGCCAAATAATTGCCCTGGACAAAACCCGTATTCTCGTCGCTATCGACCCGTACGACTTGCGGGAAATCCCGTTCCAACATCGCCAAGCTGTCATCATCCGAGTCGTTATCGACGACGACGACTTCCCAATCGACTGAGTCCACATCTTCATAAATAGATATTAAACAATTTCTTAGAAGAGTTTTGGTATTCCAATTAACTACGAGTATAGAGAGGATCGGCGCACTCATCGCAATTCGAAGTAATTAAGGCCGGAAAGGACCAATTGACGCAAGGGCTCTTGTTGCCACCAGATAAGCAAATTGGCAATGACCACAACGCCCAAAATCGCCAATAGACGCCGCCGACCCCAATCGTGCCATGCATCGCTAATATAAACGGCGCCAAAGAGGATGAAAAAGGGCTCCAGCGGCAAGCGGAAGCGAGTCGAACCGTAGAGAATTGTAGAAAAAACGAGCGTTGAACAAACGACAAAACTACTCAAATACGCAAAATCACCCGCGAACCAATAGCGGCGTAAACCCAATAGTGCAAATGGCATAACCATCATGAACCAGAGATTGTAATCAGGGCGAAAAAAATACCACATACGGATAAATCGCTCTACTACCAGACACAGATAATAACCAGGATGTTCCAAGATAAACGTCTTGCCCTGAGCATACCAATGGCGATCGCGTTCGATTTCCGAGGGAAAGCGATGAAAAAAAGACTCGGCGATACCCCAACCCCGCTCCTGCCGCCAAGCCGGATCAAAGGCATTGCTGCGCGCCAAGATAAACCCCCCATGGGTTGAAATGGGCACCCAAGCGCCGTGCACCTGCCAGTTGCGCGCGCTCCACGGCAAAACCACGAGCAATACCGCTGCCCCTACCCAAATGCACTGCCGCACTCCGACACCCCGCAAACGCCAGACCGCAACAATGGCAAAGGCCGGCCCCCACAACAACCCCACCGGTCTGGTCAAGGCCGCCAAACCGACGACGACACCGGCCAGCAACAGATAATTCCTGCGCCCCTCGGCCACGACCATCAACCAAGCCGCCAACGCAATCCAAAAACAAAAGAAGGTCTCGCTCATAACTTCGGCAGGAATCGCGACGAGCGGCCCATAACACAGAGCCAGACCTCCAGCCAGCAGCGCCGCCCTCCGACAGAGCGTGCAAGCCAGCGCCCATACGAGAACGACCGTGCCCGCGCCGATCAACGCTTGCACGATTTTGACCGCCAGATGGCTATATCCCCAGACCCCGTAGACCAACGCTAAAAAGAATGGGTAAAAAGGCGGACGCCACGAACGCATCTCGTAGCCAAACCAGGTAAGGCGAGAAACAAAACCTTCGCCGGCCAGCAAATTGAGCGCGATTTCGTCGTAATCAGCAGTGTCTTGCGGGGGCACCGGATAATCCAGCAGCAGATAGGCCATACGCAGACAGAACGCCGCAACGAACAGCAGCCAAGGTGTGAATCGACCATCGCTCAGTGTCCCCTGAACCTTCATGATTGCACCAAATGATCGAAAACCTGTGCCAACGAACGAGTGAGTTCGCGCCGGTGATAAGGCTGTAACAAACGCGGATCGCGACGGGCGGCGAGTTCGCCTCGGCAAAAACGGGCGTATAATTCCTCGATGGTTTTGCGGATCGCGATCGGATCGTCGGCGCGGACGAATACCCCGGCCTGCAATTCGCGCACCATCCGCTGCACCATTCCCTCGCT
>DQLG01000462.1 GCA_015660315.1 Candidatus Latescibacterota bacterium | reverse complement strand
ATCGACAAGGGAATGAGCGCTAAAAAAAAGCAGCGCGAAGAAGCACAACGCAAACCTCGTCGCCTCGGAATTGCAGGGGCGGTAGTATTGGTATTGGCCGGTGCGGGGTGGTATGGTTTGTATTGGCAACCTAAACAGATTGCGGCCGAGGCGCAGGCGTCGCTCGAACAGGGCGATGTGCTGCGCGGTCAGGGGCAGATCGATGAGGCGGCCGGCCATTATCGCAGGGCGATTGAGCTAAAGCCGGATTGGGCGCAAGCCTGGAGCAATTTGGCCGTGACGGATGCGGCGCTCGAGCGCTTTGCCGCAGCAATACCTAATTTTGAGCGGGCGCTGGCGCTGGACCCAAAGCATTTTGAGGCCCAAATCGGCTATGCAATTTCGCTCGACGGTTTGGGCGATTTTTTGCGGGCGGAGAAGCAGTATGAAAAGGCACTGGCGATTCGATCCGACTTTGGTGGGGTATATTACAATCTTGGCTATCTCTATCAGAAACAAGGCCTTTATGTAGAGGCTACCGAACAGTATGAGGAAGCCGTGCGCCGGCTGCCGAATTTGTTGCAGGCGCTGGCCAATTTGGGCTTGGTCTACGATTTACAGCAGAACCCAGGGCGGGCGATCGAGGTCTACCAGCGAGCGATCAAAGCCCATCCCGAAGAAGGGCTGGTCTATGCGCGCCTGGGCAAGAGCTATATGAAACTGAGCGATTATGAAGGGGCCAGAAAAGCTTATCGCCGGGCGGTGGATTTAGGGGTTGAAAAAGTGGGTGTCTTCCATGACTTGGGCGTTATCAGCGAGCAGGAGGATAAGCTCGAGGCGGCCAGGAGCTATTTTCACCAGGCTTTGCTCAAAGATGCCTCACACGCCGATTCTTATCACCGTCTAGGCGCGGTGACGACGAAACTCGGCGAGGAAACGCAAGCGGCTACGTATTATTTGGAGGCGATAAATCGCGATTCCGGGCACGCCGGAGCCCACTATAGCCTGGCGCAGCTCTATCTCAAGCAGGATCGCGTTGATGAGGGGCAGGAGCTAATGCGGGTTTTTGCCCGACTAAGGGAATACGAGGGGCGGCTTGCAAGCCTCAAGCGGGCGGTAGACCGGGCTCCACGCGCAGCTCAGGCCGCTTATGATTTAGGGGTGCTGCACTTGGAATTTGGTTATGTGAACAAGGCGGCTGAGGTTTTCGAGCAACTTTTAAGACTGAACCCCGATTATGCTCCGGCACAGGAGCGGCTCACTGAGATCGAACGAGTGCGTGCCGAACACGACGCTGGTTAAATATTTGCCGGCAGAAGGGATGCCGTTCAATCGCCGGCAGAAGGGTTGCCGTTTGCCTATTTAAAAGGGGTTGCTGCCCAATTCGAGGATCGCGTTTGTTGTGTTCTGGCGGACGACGAGTAGCTTGTTGGCGGGTACTTGCTCGACGATATCGACCGAACCATTGGGCCAGATAATTTCCACCTGGGCCACTTTTTCTGATTCCCCCAATCCAAAATGTACACGCAAGTCGTTGTGCGACAGATAGCTGGCTGCACCGTTTACTGTGCGCGATTGACTTTGCCCGGCTATTTGCAGGCGGATCCGGGTGCCGGCTCCGTCGCGATTATCATCGCTGCCGATAACCTGGACGACCAGCCAATTTGCCGTATTGCCGCCGTCGTTACGCAAGAGGGTCGGTGCGTCATTTAACTCGACGACAAAGAGATCGATATCGCCGTCGTTGTCGTAGTCGCCGCTCGCCGTGCCGCGACTGACCTTATGGTCGGTTAGACCGATATCTACCAGGTCGAAACGGCGATGGTCGAGATTGCGAAAGAGTTGATTACTTTGGCCGTAGGTCGAACCGGTTGCCGCTTGCTCGACTTGCGGATACACATGGCCGTTGGCGACAAAAAGATCGAGGCGACCGTCGTTATCGTAATCAAAAAAACGCGTCCCCCAACCGAGTAGGTCAACCGTGGCGGCGGCAAGTCCGGCCGTGGTGGTGACGTCGGAAAAGCGGCGGCCGTTTTCGTTGCGATAGAGCGTATTGGTCTCGGTGAAGAAGTGCGTCACATAAATATCTGGATCGCCGTCGTTGTCGTAATCGCCAAAATCGACGCCCATGCCGGCTTCGGTATCGCCGTCGCCATTATAGGCGACACCGGCGATAAGGGCGATATCGGTAAATGTGCCGTCGTCTTGGTTTTGCCAGAGCACGTTGGGGGTTTCGTCGTTGGCGACAAAGAGATCGGTATCGCCATCATCGTCGTAATCGACGGGAACCACACCTAGGCCGTAATAGCGGTTGGCAGCGGCGATGCCCGCAATTTGCGTGACATCGGAGAAACGGCCATCGCCCTCGTTGCGGTAGAGCGCGTCCGGGGCACCTAGTAGGCCCTTGGGGCCGCAGTAGACTTGCAGGCCGCCGTAAAAGGAGCAGAGCGCGGGTTTGGCCGGCAAATGCTCGGCGTCGAAGACCACGTAGTTGGCGACGTAGAGGTCGAGGTCGCCGTCGTGGTCGTAGTCGAAAAAAGCCGCGCTGGCGCTGTACTGATCACCGCCAATACCGGCTTCGCTGGTAATATCGGCGAAGGTACCGTCGCCCTTATTGCGATAGAGTACATTGGCGCCATAGTTGGTCGCATAGAGTTCTTGGTGGCCGTCGTTGTCGATATCGCCGACGGCCACGCCCCCGCTCCAACCGGCATCGCCGACACCGGCATCGCCGGTAATGTCGGCGAAGGTACCGTCGCCCTTATTGCGATAGAGTGCGTTTCCTGGACCGGAGCGGTTGCGATAGGTGGTGAAGGTGGCCCCATTGGTGATATAGAGGTCGAGGTCGCCGTCGGAGTCGTGGTCGAAAAAGGCCGCGCCGCTGCCGTGGGATTCGAGTATATACATTTTTTCTTCTCCGCCGAATATATTGTGATAAGTGATGCCGGCGGCGGCGGTCTGGTCGCTGAATTGCGGTGGGCCAATATCGCTGCGCGCTGAGATATTCTCGGCATGGGCGGACCAAGCAGCGGCACAGGAGAATGTGATCGAGAGCAGTTTGAGGATGCGCAAAAGGGGCCTGTTATTCCGGCGCGACGGCGTAGTTTATGCCCGTGAGCAGTTGCAGGGCTTGTTTGGCGGCCTCGTGGTCGGGGCCTTCGCGCGTGGAGAACAAGCGTTCGAGCGGGGCGATGGCGGTGGAGTCGCCGATGCGGCCGAGGGCGCGGGCGCTCTCGGCTCGGACCCATATGTTGTTGTCTTTGAGGGCGAGGAAGAGATCGCTGAGGGCGCGGTTGGTGCGATGATGCCCCAAGAGCTGGGCGGCGATATGGCGTAAGTTGCCGTCTCCGTCCCTGAGCGTGGTGATCGTTGCAGCTTCCACCGCCGGGCTCCACAGGAATTGCATCGCGGCCAAGGCTTGTTGGCGGACTGAGGTCACCGAATCGTTGAGCGCGCGGATAAGGGCGGGCACTGCGGCCCTGTCTCGGAGGTTGCCCAAACTCCAGGCGGCCGCGCCGCGCACGTCCGGGACTTGATCGAGGGCGAGGATTTCTTCCAAGGTAGGATTTATGCGCGAGTCGTCGAGTTGGCCGAGCGCGCGCACGGCTTGCTCGCGAACATAGCGGTTGTCATCGCGAATAAGTTCTTTGAGGAAGGGGTTGGCGCGGCGATCGCCGATCTGGCCGAGGATCTGGGCGGCGATATATTGCAGGCTGTCGCTATTGCCGGTAACGTGGCTGATCAGCGGTTCGACAGCAGATCCGCCGAGTTGCACTAAGGCGTGGCTGGCATCGAGCCGGACCTGGCTGCGCGGATCAGAAAGTTGCTCGATATAGTATTCGGCCTGTTGTTCGGCGCAACCGCAAAGGGTTAGACTGGCGAAGAGGCTTGTTAGGGCAAACTTGCGCATGATAGGGGTTAATCTAAAAAGCAGGAGCCAGTATAGCTGGCTCCTGCTTTTTGACGTAATATGAGGCAGAGCTTAGTTGACCATCTGCATCAGGCGCTGGGTGATCGAGCCCTCTTGCGTCAGCGCGTAGATGATGATATTGACCGCCAATTGCAACTGGCGTGTCGAATCGCCGCCGCGCCCGTCGTTTTCCCAGCCCCAACCGCCGTCGCCCGGCGTAATGCCGGTCAGTCGGCCTTTGACAAAATGGCCGCGCAAAAAGTTCCATGGGCGCACACCCGATTTGCCCTGGCTGAGCGAGGGGCTATAACCGAAAGGCATGCCGCCCTTCAAGTCGAAAAAGGCGCTGTAGACCGGATGCGTGTCCGGTAGGCGCTCCGACCAGAAGTCCTTGCCTGCGATCAGGCCGCCGTATTTCTCCAGCGCCTCCCCGTAGAGCCCGCCGAAGATAAAACCGCCAGCCATCTGATACTTGGCCATATTGGCCATTTCGGCCTCGTTCGGCCTGCCCTGTGGCAAGATAATCGGCACCTCTAATAGTCGCGGGTCGTCAAAGGTGATAAAACCGAGAAACTCGGCCTTGAGTCCGGTGTACTCGTTGAGCACGTCGCGCAGTCGGTCGACGGTACCGACATTGAGCGTGACGGTGCCATAACCCGAGGTGCCGCCAGCCAGTGCTCGCGACGACATGACCTGGGCCATCTTGACGAAGCCCTTGATCGCCTGCTTGTCGCCCGAATCTTGGATGACCATCGCCCGGTAGCGGCCGGTATCCATGCTATTGACATCAAGCATCTCCAGCGCCATATCGATTTTGTGTTCTGAGGCTCGAGTGCTAGTTACCGAAGCGGCCGCGAGTTTTGGCTCGAGATTCATGCTGCTCATCGCGCTGAAGTT
>DQLG01000816.1 GCA_015660315.1 Candidatus Latescibacterota bacterium | reverse complement strand
GATCAACCCACGAACCGAGGAAATGTTCTCGCGCACATTAACCAATTTGTTTAAGGTACCCCGCACGTCACCGATATTATTGTCGCGCAAAGCGTCGCGCAGTTCAATCAACACGCCGAATGGGTTGGTCCGCTGATCTTCAAACGAGTCACGCGCCTGCACCAAAACCTCATGTACGGCCTCGCTAATCGGCGGATCAACTACTTCAGTTTCGTCCAATAGCGCGTTCAACCGATCGATATCAAGCTGTTGGTCCTGCCCGACGATTTGGTCCAACTGCGCCCGATCCTCAGCGCCCAACCCGCGAGCCAGGGTATTCAAAGGCAACCGGATGTCTTTTGGATCTTCCCAAATCTCGCTGCCCGGGATATTGACCTGCATAATGATCCCGTCGATCACTTCGCGTTCGATACTGCCACTCGTATCACCGCTAGCGGTGATACCGAGGGCGTTGCCGTTCTCATCGCGGTTCGGCACATACGGCGCACCGCCGGTCTGAGTTCCCGAAAAAATATAACGCCCCCGATAGCGAGTTCCGCTCAAACTAACGGCATGCTCGAGAAACTGGTCTACCTGGTCGGCGATAGCGTTGCGCTGGGAGGAATTGTAAGTGCTCGTCGCCCCCTGCACAGCCAACCCGCGCGCTTGGACGAAGAGTGTTTCGAGTTCGTTGAGAGTAGCCTCACTCAACTGCAACCACCCCACTCCGTCGCCAATATTCTTCTGGAACTGTTCTATATTGCGCAGTTCTGAACGCAATGCCAGCGAGCGTTCGACTCCGGCCGGATCATCGGAGAGCTTATTTAGGCGCGTACCGGAAGACAGCTCGTTCTGGAAACGCGTGATACGCTCGTATGAGCGACCCAAATTGTTCGTCAGGGTGCCAACTGCCATCCTCGTCGTGACTCGCATGGCGCTATCTCCTGCTCAATTGACCCAAATATAGGGGCCTCGTTAAAATAAGTCCAACGGTTAATGGCCAATGAACTTCCCGGCGATAAATCATATGTTGACCGTAATCTCCAACAACTCGTCAATAATCGACACCGTGCGTGCCGCCGCCTGATAGGCGCGTTGAAAAAGCACCAACTGCGATGCCTCGTCGTTGAGCGAAACGCCCTGCACGCTTTGGCGGCGATTCTCGATCTGAGAAGAAAACAATCTGTGATTCTCGGCCATGGTCTGCGCCTCGCCGCTCAACGCCCCGACTTCGCCCAACATCTCGTAGTAAAATCCCTCCATGGTCTGAGTGCCATCGGAAAGAATATTGCCATTGCGCAAATTGCTCAGCGCCAGGGCCATGCCATTATCGCCTGCATTGCCATCAGCCGAGGCGGCGATATTATTGAGACTCGACAGGATGGCGTTGTCGACAGCGATATTGCTAGCGTCAATCTTATCAGGATCAAAAAAATTGACGCCCGTTCCGCCGTCCTTGCCGAAGCCCGTGCGATGCAAGGCATTGATCTCGGTGATCAAGCCCGCCGCCATCTCGTCGAGGTTCGTCAACAACTTCGGCACGACATTGTCGCGCACTTCGATCAAGCCACTCAAGCGCCCCTCTTTGATCGGCGCCAGTGTCCCGTCGTCCGCGTAGTGGACCCGACTGACCGACGTGCCATCATCGACCGCCTGACGCACCCGCAGGTGAACCACATGGTCCCCTTGCAGAAGATTGTGCCCGGCCAGCAACACCGAAACCTGGCCATTCTCGCTCTCCGTCAGGGAAATATCCACTCGCCGCGATAACTCGTCGATGATCAGATCGCGCCGGTCCTTTAGATCACTAGCATCGCCGCCATTAAAAGAGGCGCGTGGCACTTGCGCATTGATATCGGCCAACTCGTCGAGCATCTCGTTGATATCGGAGACCTCATCCATGACATCCGCATCCATCTCATTGCGGGTATCGCGAAGCTTGTCGTGATACTGGTGCAGCGTCGTCACCATGAAATCCGCCTCTTGCCGCACCGCCGCGCGGGCCGCACCGCTTTCAGGCACATTCGCCAAATCCTGCCAGGCATTCCAAAAGCGGCTAAACGAACCCGAAAGCCCCAAACCCGATGGCTCGTTAAAAATCGTTCCCGCCTCGCTCGACCCCGCGCCAGCCGGTTCGTTGAACACCGCCTCGATAGTGCCGATCGCGCGTTCCAAAACCTCCCAACGCCCCAAGACCTGCTGCTGCACCCGCATCTGCGCATCAATAAAACGGCTACGCTGGCGGGTCACCCCCTCCAGGTCGGCACCAGATCCAATACCATTCTGCCCGCTGGAGATGGCATTTTCCAAACGCACCTGACGCCGTGAAAAACCCGGCGTGTTGGTGTTGGCGATATTGTGCCCGGTAGCGTTGAGCGATGCCTGTTGCGCCTGGAGGGCGCGGCGGCCGATCTCAATGCCGTGGCTTGCAGATGATGTAATGGCCATGCTGGTTTCCTCAGGCGGTCTGGTTCAATACCGAACGCGCGCCGGCGCGCCGCTTGGCTTTGCCAAATTGCCCGTAAACGCGGCGCTCGATCTGCTGCCCGGTGAGAATATCGAGGCAGCGTTCGGTATAGCGCAGCGATTGACGGATAAGAAAAGCATTATTTTCGCTAGTCGCACGAATCTGGCCGTTGAGCTCGAGTAATTGTCCACGCATATTCACCAACTCCTCGCTGTGCGGCCCTTCGAGCACTTCCACCAAGCGGCTCAAGCTCATGTTATCGGGCTGCAAATCCAGATGCAACGCCAACTCGTCGACCAACTGGATGCGCCGGGCTTCGACCTGATGGGCGTAGACGGCCAACTCCCGTTGCTCGGCGACAATCTCCTCAATACCTTCCAAGTCATCTTCGACGATGACCTGCTGCTCTTCCTGCAGCGATGTCAGCAACCGATGGAAGGTGCGCACTTCCTCGTTGATCACTTCGACCAACTCTATCAATACCGGGTCATTCATCGCTTTGTGCCGTTGTTTTTCATTGGCAATACCGGTGGCGGAGCGGGCCACAACTGATCCTGCACGTTGGCGCTGTCTTCCGCCTCGTCAAGCCCCATATTGGCGCTCAATTGCCGATAGAGTATCTCGCTTAGACTCCCTGCTCCGGATTTATTCACCAGTTTCTTACTCCACTCCTCATCCAACATGCCTTCAAAAATCTTCTGGCCATTGCTCTTGGGCGTCAGGCTCGATTCGCTGACGGTCTTGCGCATTGCCGAGATCATCTGGTGAACGAAGATCGCCTCGAACTGCTTGGTCGACTCCCTGAGCGCTTCGCGCCGCTGCTCGATGGTCTCGGCCCCCCGAAACGATTTGACATCCACCGTCTTCTGCTTACCCGTGAAATTCGTCCCCTTCAGCGATGTCGCAATGCTCATTAAATCGTTCACGTCGCCACTCTCCTACTGGATGATCAATTCGGCGCGCAACGCGCCGGCCGTCTTCAACGCCTGCAAAATCGAGATCAAGTCGCGCGGCGTAACTCCCAAAGCGTTGAGATTACGCACCAATTCCCGCACTGTGGGCATAGCCCCAACGTCGAACGAACTGATGATCGGATGCAGGCGATCCGGCTCCTCAACCACTTCGGCCTCGCCGCCGAAAAGATCGCCGCCCTCATCGCCGGGGATCTTTAGTTGGAGACTTCCATGCGACATAGCCACAGCCGAAACCGATACGTTCTCGCCGATAATCACCGTGCCGGTGCGTTCGTTGACGACTACCCGGGCCGGCAGATCGGGGATCACTTCGACCTTTTCCAACTCCGCAACAAAATCGACGATCGCGTTGAGTTGACTGCGTTGGGAGTTAAGCGCCACCACAATCGTTCCCGCATCCATCGCCCGCGCCAAGTCTCCCTCGCCGAAATGCTCACCGATGGCGAAGGCCATACGCGAGGCCGTCGTCCAATCCGCATCGTACAACATCAGCGTTACATCCTTGTTCAGTTCTTCCTGTTGGAACATTTCCTCGACTATGATTCCCCCGTTCGGCACCGCGCCTACTACCGTGTGATTCTTGCGCACCGATCCGGCAGCTCCGCCACCAAGGTTGAAACCGCCAATCGAGATCGGCCCTTGCGCCGTAGCGTATACCGTACCGTCCGGGCCCATCATTGTCGACAGAAGCAGCATACCGCCCTGCAGCGACGAGGCATCGCCGATCGAGGCCACATGCACGTCGATGCGACTGCCTTTGCGCTGGTGCGGCGTCAAGGTCCCGGTAACACTGACGCCGGCGACATTGCGCACGCGAACCTGCTCGGGCGTGACGGCCACTTTCATCCGGTGCATCATATTGGCCATCATCTGAAAAGTGAATTCAGCCCGACGACCATCCCCAGTCCCTTCAAGTCCGATAATCAAACCGACGCCGGTCAGCTGTATATCCTGTGCCGTCTGCACTTTCGCAAGGTCTTTGATCCGGACCGATGCCACTGCTTCCGCACGACTACACATACCACAAACGGCCGCGCAGACCGCCAAGACCCCAACTCTGATGAATCCTCCCGCCCGCATAACCTAAAAAATCCAGTTGATAAAGCGCACGACCACCCCAGGCCTAGTGCCCTGGGTGATGGTACCCTTGCCAGTGTATTCGATCTGCAAGTCGGCGATACTCGACGAAAGCACCGTATTGTCGCGGCGCACCATCGCCGGGTTGACCGAGCCGTTTACATAAATAGCCTCGTTCTCTCCATTGATCTTTAAGGTGCGCACGCCCTCGACGATCAGGTCTCCATTCGGTTTCTTGCCCACAACCGTCACCGTCATCCGTGCCGTCAACCGCGCACTGCGCGAAGTCGATGCATCGCCCGTGTACTGGTTGTTAATTTCGCTGTCGAGCGAATGCAGCGGGATGAAACCCAGGACATTGCCGTCACCCGCGATTGTGCTGCCGATAGCCGTCTTGTTGTTTTTCGCCGTCTTCGTCGACATCTGATTGGAAGCCGAAGCGTTCTCCTGAATAATCACCGTCAACGCGTCACCGACCTGGTTGGCCTTAGGATCCGCGAACATCGATTGGATCTGCGCCGATGAGGCGGTCGCTGCAAGGGTGACGACTAACGCGGCTATTTGCATCCCCTTTTTCACGCTCAACATCAACTGCGCCCCCTATAGCCCAATCTGAATGGTATAGGCGTCGAGTATCTGCCCATAAAGAATCTTGCCCGAGTCGCTGTTCTTGACCCGGATCCGCTCACCAACCCCGCCATCCTGCATCGCCTCGCCCAATGCCGTGGCGCTGAATCGATTAGTGCGCACGACGAG
>DQLG01000668.1 GCA_015660315.1 Candidatus Latescibacterota bacterium | reverse complement strand
GAAGCGTTGTGATATAAAAAGCATTTCTTTGTTGCCCAATATTCTAGCCAAACAACAGGCGGCACAGGCCGGAGCTTTCGAGGCCTTATTAATCGATGCTGATGGCCAAGTTACCGAAGGATCTTCGACCAGCGTCTTTTGTGTGCGTTCGGGGTGTATACGTACGGCTCCTACTGGTCCGCATATTTTACCGAGTATTACGCGGGGGGTTTTACTCGAATTGGCCGGTAGGCTCGAGATTCCCGTCGCCGAAGAATTTACTACTTTGGCAAATTTTAAAGGGGCTGACGAAGTCTTTTTGGCGGGCACGACGACAGAAGCTATGCCGGTAATTAAAATTGACGGACACCCCATAGGTGGGGGTAGTTCAGGGCCAATTGCGCAAAGATTGCGGGCGGCCTTTATGCAGGAGGTTGGCATAACCTGAGGTTGTTGGGTAAATGAGAGTTGTCGCGTGATAACAAAGAATCGATGCAGATCGGCTCCGACTGTTTGTTAAGCCGTGCATTTGAGGTGGGAATTCCATCGTCCACAGGCGACCAGCATGAATTGGTCTTCCATATTGGGAGTGGGATTTCGATGGGGTTGGGCGACCGCGGCCAAGCGTTTGACGCCGCTTATAGCATGCTCAATTCGGATACGGATGCGGAATTTCGGGGTATTGATAAATCGGTTTACCGCGTCTAACGGACGACCATTGGGCTTTTTTTTAGGTTGGATAATCGAGAGATGAGGATAGTTTTTATCATCCCTTGAAACCCACTATCGGTCTAACATATCAGCGCTTTCATCATGCGAGCGGAGCGAAGAGCAAAATCAACATTGAGCATCGAAACCTCGTTTAGATCAAGGGACACGGATTCTCAACCAGATCTAAAATTGACGATCACGCGACAACTCTCTTATAGACGGTGTATATTGCACAGCCGTTAAAACTGAATAAAATAGGGCCGACGATTAAATCGCCGGCCCTATTTTTTTAGATAATTTTGAGCTTAGTGAATGACGACCATTTTGGTCTCCGTCATTTCCTCAACGGCGTATTTCGGGCCTTCCTTGCCCATGCCGCTTTCCTTCAGGCCGCCATAAGGCATCAGGTCGGCGCGCCACTGCGTGCCCCAATTGACGTGGATATTACCAGACTCCACCTGTTGGGCGAATTTTAGAGCCCAATTGAGATTCTCGGTAAAAATGGCGGCGCTGAGGCCGTAGTTGGTATCGTTGGCCATGGCGATGGCCTGATCGATATCATTGATGCGACTAACGCCCAGCGCGGGGCCAAAAATTTCATCGCAAGCCACTTTCATCTCCGGGGCTACATCGGCGAGGATAGTTGGAGCGTAAATCGTTCCTTCACGGGTGCCACCGGTGACGATGCTGGCACCGGATGAAACCGCTTCCTGGACCCAGCTATCAACGCGTTCGGCGTCTTGGGCTCGGATCATCGGTCCCATCTTTACGCCTTCATCGAGCGGATTACCGGTGGTCAGGGCCTCGACGGCGGGTTTGAGCGCGTCGATAAAATCACCGTAGATCTCTTTACTGGCAAAAACCCTTTGCGTTGAGATGCAGACCTGACCGGCGTTGGCGAAACCGGAGGCGGCGGTGGCGGCGACGACCTTCTCGAGATCGGCATCTGGCATGATGATAAGCGGCGCATTCGAACCGAGTTCCATCGTAACCTTTTTCAACCCGGCGACCTGGCAAATGTGCTCGCCGACGTCGCGGCTACCAGTGAAACTGATTTTGCGAACTTTGGGGTTGGAACTGATCGCATCGCCGATGACTCCGCCCGATCCCGTAACGCATTGGATCGCTTCCTCAGGTAAACCGGCCTCGATAAATATTTCGGTCAGTTTCAGCGCCGAAAGCGGCGTGTCGCTCGCGGGCTTGATGATAATCGCGTTGCCGGCGGCAAGAGCAGGGCCGACTTTGTGACAGACTAGGTTGAGCGGAAAATTAAAAGGGGTGATAGCTGCGACCACACCACAGGGCACGCGTAGGGTAAAACCGAATTTACCGGCTCCGGCAGAAGAGCCGCTCAAATCCAGCGTTTCGCCGGTAAGACGCTTGGCTTCCTCGGCGGAGAGTTCGATCGTTTCCGTTGCGCGGGCCGCCTCGCCCATGCCCTCGGCGAGGATTTTCCCCTCTTCGAGCGTGATCGTCCGGCCTAAATCGTCGAGTCGTTCGAGCATGAGATCGGCTGCCCGGTGAATGATCTGGTAACGCTCGTAAGCGCTGAGGGCAGCCATGGCCTTGGCGCCGCGTTCGGCGGAGTCGATAGCTGCTTCGATATCGGAGGGTTCGCCTCGCGGGACGGTATCGATGACTGAGCCGTCAAAGGGGTTGGTAACGTCAATGGTTTGTGCTTTGTCGACCCATTTTCCTGCGATATACATCTTCATGGTCTTGTTCCTCGCTTGGAGTGACTAGCTGTTTTACTAAACAAATAATGCACGACTTTGCAACGCTCAAGAATACTCAACCGTCAATATCCATTGCGCACCGGAAGCCTTGTAATTCAGTTTTTACGTGGGGGGCTCCATATAGTCGTGTCGCTATCCGTACATGATATTTATCCGAACCATAAGAGCCGCCCTTAATAACTTTATTGCGGCCGGAAGCAGGACCTTGGGGGTCTAAGGCGCCTTCGGTCTTGTTGTAGTAACCGAAGTCCAACCAATCCTGAACCCATTCCTCTGCATTGCCGGCCATATCCATGACTCCGAAGGCGCTTATGCCGTCGGGGAATGAGCCGACATCGGAGGAATAGCGCTTCCCGTCGAGTGCCGGCCCTTCTTTGGGGCGGTAGTTGGCACGCCAGATTCCGTCGGCATCGGGCTCGTCGTTGCCCCATGGATATTTGCGATAAACCGTGCCGGCTCCACGGGCGGCGTATTCCCATTCAGCTTCGGTGGGCAGGCGCTTGTCGGCCCATTTGCAATAGGCATAGGCGTCAAACCAATTGAGGCCAACGGCAGGTTGATTGTCACCTATAATATTTTTGTCTACATAATGCTGCTGATGGTCCTGGTTATCGGGTTGATCCGGGTGATCTGCAGTGCGGTCTCCGGATTCGACAAAACGTTGGTAGAGGGCATTGGTCGTTTCGAATTTGTCGAGATAAAAGCCGCTAATTTTTACTTGATGCACCGGACCTTCCGAATGGTAATTTATATAATTTTTGACATCCAGGCCCTCCAGATCTCCCGGGCGTCCGCCCATGGGAAATTCACCCGACTTAATCAGGAGCATCTGGGCGCCGTCTTCGCCGGTGATGACATTATCGGGTTCGCTGCTGCACTGCACGAGCAGCAGGCAGAGAGGCCAGAGCAGAAGATATCTGGAGAAAAGAGCAGGGTGAATCATAGATCTTGCGACTCCTTATTGTGGGTGGGTGAACAGAGTTGGGATAAGAATATAACGTCTATTGGTGTCAGACGTTCGCCCGATGTTCAAGATTTGGCGAATAATTGGGTGCCCAGGCGGTCTGTATAGTCGAGTTTGTGCCCTTCTGCGTCGAGTAGGGGACGAGGTGGAGATTGGTCTTTGCTCAGGTAGCTCACTAGCACTAGGGCAATGGCTGCAAAGGGCACTGCGAGAAGGTCGCTCGGCATATCGGGTGCGGCAAACGATAAAATTTGCCAAGAACAGAGGCCCACCAGAATTGAGGCCAGGGCACCTAGGTCGTTACTGTGTCGCCACCATAGACCGGCCGTTAAGGGGACGAAGAGTGAGGCGAGCAGCACGGACCACGAATTTACCATTAGCTCGTACACCGATGAAGTCTGCAGGGCGATTGCAAGAGAAAAAATGCCTAGGAGCAGTACGGAGAGGCGGGTCGTGCGCAGCGATAATTGTTCACTGGCATCGGGTTTAAAATAATGCAGGAGGTCCCAACCGAGGACGCTGGCGGGCGCGAGCAAGGCGCTATCGGCACTCGAAAGCAGGGCGGATAGTAGTGCGCCCATAAACAGCACTAAGGCCAGGTCGGGCAGGTATTTCATCGCCAGGGACATCATGATCAGGTCGGGATCGGCTAAGCCCGGTAGGACAACGGCGCCGGCCATACCGAGAAAAATCGGCAAAAGGCCAACGGTTATATAGAGTAAACCGGCTAAGTAGGCGCTGCGATAGGCTATCTTTTCGTCCCTGCTGGATAGGCTCCGCTGGATTAAATCCTGCCCCGCCAGATTTCCTAACCCGATCACCAGCCAATCCCTGGCATAACTAAGCCAACTGGCCGAAGTGCCTTCTTGCGGATAAAAGTCGAAGCGGGATGAGGGGATTTGCGCGACAATGGCCGCCCAGCCGCCCATATCGCTGATCAGAATTGGCGTCAGAATAAAGAGCCCGAGTATCAACACGACTACCTGGACAACGTCTGTAAGGGTCACGGCCCACATTCCGCCGGCCCAAGTGTAGACTAGGACGATAGCGGTGGCAATACAGATACCGGTGGCCGGTTCGATACCGGTTAGGGTTTGCAGTATGCGACCAAAGGCGACCAATAGTGAACCTACCCAACCGACATAGGCGGGGATGGTGCAAAGACTTGCTAATAAACCAGCTTTAGGACCGAACCGGCTGGTAAAAAAGGAGGCGATGGTCATCAAGCCCATGCGTCGCATTAAGCGAACGTAGAACAACCCGGCCAAAAAAAGGCAGAGGGCTGCACCAAAGGGATCGGCGACAACGGCGAGTAGGCCTCCTTTGTAGGCGGCACTGGCGGCACCAATACAGATTCCACCACCAAACCATGTCGCGGCTAGGGTTGCGGTACAAAGTAGTAGAGAGAGTCGTTTGCCCGCGACGATGAAGTCGGCAGATCCTTTTATCCGCCGACTGGCATAGAGGCCAATACCCAACATGAGCGCCAGATAAAAGCCCAAACCGGTGAGGACTAGCGGATTTGCCATTGGTACACTCTTTCAAATGGGTAAAAGTGGGAATATATAGCTTAAAAAAGATTAAGAAAAGTAAGGGCGCACGGAGGGAAAGTAGTGAAAATGGCGAATGCGGCCATTACTATTGGCGGGGTCTGCCATAATCACTGTGGTGGCGGATATAGAGTTGTATTCTTAAGTGTAAGTTATTATATGTATTTATGGGAAAGTATAACCAAGTAAATAGGTCTGGCACAGGACTTGCAAAACAGAAGGTAGCGTCGTACTATGGCCTTAGACAAGGAGCGTAAAAAATGGCAAAGGGAGTTTTTACAAGGATTAGCGATATCCTCAAATCCAATCTCAATGAAATGCTCGATCGGGCTGAAGAGCCGGATAAGATGATACGCCAGATGATTCGGGATATGGAAGAGGCGGTCAGTAAGGCCACGGCTTCTGTGGGCACTGCCGTAGCGAACCACAAGAGGCTTGAACGCCAATTCATTGAAAAACAGAATCAAACAGACGAATGGCAGCGCAAAGCCGAACGGGCGGTGGCTACTGGGGAGGACGATTTGGCGCGCAGGGCGTTGGAGCGCAAGGCGATGTTTGCCAAAGCCCGGGAGGATTTGGCTCCGGTAGTGGAAGAAAGCAAGCAGACGGCCGAGCAGTTGCGCGAGCAGTTGCGCGAACTGAAGACCAAGCTAGAAGAAGCCCGGACTCGGGAGGGGGCTCTTGTTGCCCGGCACCAGGCAGCAGAAGCCCGCAAGCGCTTGGCACAGAGTATATCCGGATTGGGTAAGGACGCTTTTTCTAGCTTTGAACGTTTTGAACAACGCGTCGAAGAGAGCGAAGCCGAAGCATCGGCCCATAGTGAAATTTCGGGTGAGATGGAAGATATCGAAAAACAGATTCGCAAGATCGACGTAGACCGTGGCGTTGATGACGAGTTGCAAGCACTTAAAGCCAAGTTAAAGAAAGATGAGTAAGACCAAAGCCCGCAGTCGATACTGCGGCCTTTATATTGAGGCAATAGACGGTGTGGCCATGAAATCCATCGATGAAGCAAAACTCAAGGTAGGCAGTGCTATGGAAGGCGGATTCAAACGAATAGGGGCCCTTTTTCTTAAGGTAATAGCATTGCCGATGGTTTCGGTGGGTTTGGGCGTTATGCTATATGGCCTTTTTCAAATTTTAAACAGCGGCGAGCCGGATCATCCAAAATTTGTGCCATTCGCGATAGGTGTGACGCAGACCATCTTTGGTAGTCTATTGTGGATTCTCGCTAAGAAGCTCGATACAGCCGCCCACTTAGTGCGTTATCGGCGGCAACAAAATCGCATAGTACGCTTGGCACAGCAGCGTGGGGGGCGCTTGACGGTTACTGAAGCCGCTGCCGATACGGGACTAACGGTAGAAGAGGTCGGCGATATACTCAAGCGCATGGCTGACGGAGGTTTTGTCGAGATTGAGATTACGGACTCGGGAATGATCGTCTATCGCTTTCCCGAAGTGCTCTATGCCCACGAGAAGCAATGGAGTCGGGGTGTTGAAAGCGCCTGAACCGGATAGATAAAGGAGGGCGAATATGAACTGGTTGTTGCAGATGGCGATTGGTATCGGAATAATCATTCTTTGTGCGGGCCTGGTAAGTTGGGGCAATATTTACTTTGGTCAAATAAAAAAATCGAAGAAGGACCGGAAAGAAGATGATCAGCTGGTGTTGCGGCTCAATGATATTGACCGTCGAATGACCGAGGTGCAAGACGTGATGATCGTCCTCAGCGAAAAAATAGACCGCATGGATGAGCGGGAGAGGATATAATCATGAGAAAATTATTTCATCTGGCACCCGTGGTGGCCATCGTCGTTTTGGGCCTCGTATTGATTAGCATAATTGAGGATGAGCATATACTAATTCCCATTGTGGCCATGGTGTTGGGTGGATTTATGTTCACCAGAATAATGGAGTACATGAAACTTAAGGCAACCGTTTCCGGAGACAAAGATGGACCCCAGGATGAAATGCAGGACCGTCTGCATGCAATCGAAAGACGATTAACTGATGTGCAGGATGTAATGATCGCCCTGAGTGAGAAAATGGATCGCATGGACGCTGGGGAGAAACACGAGAAGCTGGTTTAGGGGTTATATAAATGGGGGTTATTGTACCGGGGGAGGATGCTGGAGCCTGGAACGAACAGGTAGTGGAGGCGATGCGTCTAGAGCGGTGGTCGGAAGCGGCGGCGTTGTGTGCAAGCGGTCTTGAACAGCATCCGGGCGCCCTTGAGCTTAGATATCGTCTTGGGCTTTGCCAGGTGCAGTTGGGACAACCCGTTGCAGCTGACGACAATTGGCAAGAATGCGCTGCTGCTGGTCACTTGGAAAGCCATTTTCAACTCGGTTTACTGGCATTGCGGCAAGGGGGGCGGCGTCCAGAAAGCGGCGAACGAGCTATTGAGCATTTTGAAACGATATTGCGACAAGTCGCCAAAGGTAATGAATACGAAGGCCTGGATCGCGTTTATTTTGCCTTAGGGGGTCAATACGGCGAAGATCCGCAACGGTGGTCTGAAGCCCTTAAGGCCTTTCGACAGGGCTTGGCGCTAAATCCACTCT
>DQLG01000505.1 GCA_015660315.1 Candidatus Latescibacterota bacterium | reverse complement strand
TGGTGCTGGACGGGACAGGAACCAGCGTATTGCTGGAGGCGGCTGACGTTCTAGTCGGGATGCTCGCCGATACCGGTTCTAGCAACGAACGGGATATCGGTGCCGAACTCGAGGCCTTGCGAGCCATTCCCGACGGCGGGTCGCCCGCCGCGCAATCTCCGACACCATCTCCTGTCGCGACTGAACCTGTTGCCACCCCAACTCCAGAGCCGACACCCGAGCCGACGGCGGGCCTACCTGTGTCGGTGGATGAAGCGGCCCTCGACTAGGCGTTGGAGATGCTGGATTATCTGTATCTCGTCGAGTACGGGGCCGATGAGATCGACGAAGGCGTATTAGCGGAATTAGAAGAGTTGGGTACCGTGTTGAGCCAAGTCGCCCAAGGCGTATCGCTCTTTGTGCTCTTCGCCACGGTTGCCGATGTAGACGTGGTCGCGTCGTTATTGGGGCTTGAAGAAGCCCAAGTGCGTTTGCTGGAGCCCGACCAGGTGCGAGCAGCTTCCCCAGTGGATGCGGTCGACGCATTGGCACAAACGCCTGTGTTACCTGCTGCGAATGGCGAGGATCTCGGTCCCGAAGGGATGCTCGCCATGGATGCGGCGGTGGGTCCTGCACCGGAAGTTATGCGTTTCCTGGATTTGACCCACGATCTACTGAATCAGATCGACCAGGCCTTTGAGGTGCTCTTGCGCAAGCCGGATGATGTCGATGCCTTGGCGAGCTTATTTGACGCTGTTCACAGAATCAAAATCGCGGTTGGCGAACAGGGCCTGACCGATCTATATCGATTGTTGGGCGTGGGCGAGGACTTGCTAAATCGCCTGCGTACCCGTGGGTTCGGTGTCGAGGCCGCAACGATTGAAATATTGCTCGATATGGCGAGCTTGACGGGTGAGGTTTGTAGCGAGTTGGAGTCGGACAGCTTGCCCGAGGAGCGGGATATTACGGCGCTGGTCGATCAATTGCTCGAACTCGCACCTGAGTCCGAACCGGAGCAACACCACAATGGACAAGCGGACGCAAATCCTCCTGTAGCAAATCCTCCTGCAAAAAAGACCACCGCCGTCAAATCGCCGATTGTTGAAACCAATCTCCGCGTCCATGTACGGCTGCTCGATCGGTTGATGAACCTGGCTGGTGAGTTGGTGCTGACCCGCAACCAGCTCAAACAAGTCGTCGCACTCGGTGACGGCGCGGCCGTCGAGCGTACGACGCAGCGGCTCGACCAGGTTACGACCGAGTTGCAGGAGACGGTTGTCTCCACTAGAATGCAGCCGGTGGGCAATGTCTTTGGCAAGTTCCGCCGCATCGTGCGCGATATCGCCCGCGATCTCAACAAGGATGTCGAGTTGGTGCTCGAAGGCGAAGAAGTGGAGCTGGACAAGACCATCATCGAGGCGTTGAGCGATCCGCTGACCCACTTGGTGCGCAATGCCCTTGACCACGGTATCGAAACCCCGAGTGTTCGTTACGAACAGGGCAAGCAGCCGACGGCCACATTGCTCTTGCGCGCCTTGCATGAGGCCGGGCAAGTGATTATCGAGGTTACCGATAGTGGTGCGGGCATCGACCCGGAAAAGATTCGGGCCAAGGCGTTGAGCACGGGCAACTACGACGCGTCGCAGCTCAATAGCATGGGGGATCGTGACCTGGTGCGGTTGATCTTCCATCCTGGTTTTTCGACGGCCGAGGAAGTCACGGATATTTCGGGGCGGGGTGTTGGTATGGACGTGGTCTTGACCAACCTTACCAAACTTGGCGGCATCGTCGATATCGATTCGGAGGTCGGGCGCGGCACGACGGTTCGGGTCAAGCTGCCGTTGACCCTGGCGATTATCCCCGCGTTGTTTGTGGGCATGGGGTCGGAGCGTTTTGCGGTTCCGCAGGTTAACCTGGCCGAATTGGTCCGGGTGCCGATGCGGCGGCGGCAGGAGTTGGTCCAAGAGCTGGGCAATGCGCAAGTCTTGCGATTGCGCGGCAACCTATTGCCCCTGATCAGTTTGCGCCAGGTTTTTTCCGACGAGATCGTCGACGAAGAGCATTCGGGGGCGCTGAATGTGTTGGTCCTCAAGGCCGGTGATTTTCGCTATGGCATGATCGTCGATGAGCTGTTTGACTCGGAGGAG
Organism: Candidatus Latescibacterota bacterium; assembly: GCA_015660315.1. Lineage (GTDB taxonomy): Bacteria > Latescibacterota > UBA2968 > UBA8231 > UBA8231. Next base: position 8,135 of record DQLG01000505.1, on the reverse strand, counting down.
ATTGTCGTAAAACCGCTCGATGATTTTTTGAGCAATAGCAAGATCTATGTCGGGGCGACGATCCTCGGTGACGGTCAAGTGGCGATGATCCTCGACGTAATCGGCATCAGTGATATCAAAGACTTAGAGGCGATAGAGGGGGCCAGCGCCGAGATCGAGGAGGATATCGACGACTTGGGCAGCGACGTGCAGGAATTGTTGTTGGTGCACAACCATCCGGAGGAGCAGTTCGCCATACCCGTTAGTCTGGTCTCGCGTATCGAGCGCATCCACTGCAACCAGATCGAACGCACCGGCACTCGCGCTAGCATGCAGTATCTGGGCGGACATCTGATACTCTTTTCCCTCGAAGACGCGGCGGCCGTCAGTTCCAGGCCGGAGACCGATTACCTCTATGTTCTCGTGTTTACCGTCGCCGACCACGAGGTCGGCCTATTGGTTTCGGAGCTAGTCGATATCACTTCTCAGGCCGTCGACGTGTCCGTGGAGGGTTTTGTGCAGGCGGGTATTATGGGTTCGACCACCATCTCTGGCCGGACCACGCTTATGGTCGACTTGTACGACTTGGTGCGACGGCTCGAACCGACTTGGATCGAAGAGCACAATGCGCGCTATTCGGCCGAGTCGGAGCGGACGATTCTGATCGTTGAGGATACGGCTTTTTTTCGCAACCAGCTCGAACGCTTTGTCGTTGAGGCAGGTTATCGAGCGTTGGTCGTTGAGGACGGGGCCAAGGCGCTTGCCGAGCTTGAGCGTCGCGGTGATGAGATCGACCTTATCCTTACCGATATTGAGATGCCCGAGATCGACGGTTTAGAGTTGGCCCGGAGAGTGCGCAGCGAGCCGCGTTTTGCGCAATTGCCGATTATCGCCGTGACCTCGCTTGGTGGTGAAGACAATGAACGCCGAGGGCGCGACGCGGGGGTCGATGACTATTTGATCAAAATCGATCGAGAGCAGATCTTGCAGACGATTCGCCACCGTCTTGGCGCGGGGAGCCTGGCCTTATGACAGTGCCGAGAATTGAAGCTGAAGACCGGGATCTGGTGCTTTTCCGCAGCGGCGATTTACTTTGCGGGATTGATGTGGCTCGGGTGCAGGAGATCAACCGCAATCTTGATATCACCGTTGTGCACCGTGCGCCCGATTATGTGCGCGGCGTGCTGAACTTGCGCGGCCAACTCTTGACGGTGATTGATTTGCGGCGGAAGTTGGGGATGGAGTCGGTGAGCATCGATTCGAATATGCGGGTGGTCGTCGTTCGCAGGGACGGCGTAGAAGTCGGGTTGCTGGTAGACCAGATCGTTGATATTATCACAGCCGACTCTTTGAATACGGAGCCTCCACCGGCTAATGTGGCCGGGGTAGGGGGCATTTTTTTTAGCGCTGTGTACAAGATGGAAACGGCTTTGGCGGCGGTGCTTGATTTGGATCGGGTGTTGGAAAAATAAGGAGAACGGGTTGGACAAATTGCGGGTACTGGTGGTCGACGATACGAGCCTATACCGCATGATCGTTACCCACGCGCTGCAAGAGATAGAGGATGTAGAGTTCGTCGGTTCGGCACCCAACGGCAAAATTGCCTTGGACAAAGTAGCGCAGCTCAAGCCGGACCTGGTCACCCTCGATGTTGAGATGCCGGAAATGGACGGCATCGAAACCCTTGCCCGGCTCAAAGAGACGGTACCGGACGTCGGGGTGGTGATGGTCTCCTCGCTGACCCAGCAGGGGGCTGAAACGACGATGAAGGCGCTGGAACTGGGAGCCTTTGACTTTTTGGGCAAACCCGTCGGTGCCACCGCCAGCGAGAACAAGGATAGGTTGGGCAGCGATCTCAAACGGATCATCAACGCCTATATTACCCAGCGCTACCTGAGCTCGCTCAGGAGCAAGCACCCTGCCCCCAAGACTCCCCCCCCAAAACAAGCTGCCCCGCCGGTAATCGCCACCACCCCGTTGCAAGCGGTGGTGGTGGGCATCTCCACTGGTGGTCCCAATGCGCTAACTGAAATGATACCGCAGTTGCCCGGCGATTTGCGCGTCCCGGTGTTGTTGGTGCAGCATATGCCGGAGACCTTCACCGCCGCCTTGGCTCGTTCGCTGGACAACAAGAGCGCGATTCGGGTGGTGGAAGGACAGCACGCGCAACGCGTCGAGCCGGCCACCGTTTATATCGCCCCTGGCGGCAAACAGATGAAGGCGGTGTCGATCGGCAACACAGTACAGCTGATGTTGACCGATGACCCGCCCGAGAATTATTGTCGGCCGGCCGTCGATTATATGATGCGCTCGGTCGCCGATATCTACGGTGCCGCTGCGCTAGGGGTGATTATGACAGGCATGGGCGCCGACGGCAAGTTGGGCGTGCAGCAGATGAAGATAAAGGGCTCGAAGATCTTGGCTCAGGACGAGGAGACCAGCGTGGTCTTCGGCATGCCGATGGAGGCAATCAAGACGGGGGTGGTGGATTTGGTGTTGCCGTTGGGCAGTATTGCTGGTCAGATCGCGCGGTTGGTCGGAAGCTGAACGGAAGAGTTAAAACACAAAAAACCGGTCCGTATATTGCGGGCCGGTTTTTTTGTGGGTTGTAGAAAGAATCAAGAGAAAGAATCAAGAGAAAGAATTAATGTTTGTGCTTCTTCCTTTTGACCTTGGGGTTTGGTGAGACCTTCTTTTTTTTAGAGTTTTTTTTAGAGTTTTTTTTAGAGTTTTTCTTGCCCCCGTCGTCATCGTCGTCATCGTCGTCGTCATCTGAAGCCCCGGCCTGACTATCCATCTGAAAAGTGATCATCAGCGGTGCGACATAAGTGAGCTTTTTGAGAAAGTTGCGGCGGGTCTCGTCGTCTTCCTCGGGTTTTCGCTGGTTTTCGCGTTCTTCGCGTTCTTCGCGTTCTTCGTTCATATGTCTGTAATCCAGTTGTTTACCGGTGAAACTGTTACTACAATTAAACAACGAAATCCTTCAAAAACAAGCAATTTAAGACAAAAACAATAGATAGATCAGTTTATGCAAATGCCAACAAATCGAGTGATCACTTATCTGCGGGCTTGGGTCGACGCCCTAGCCGATTTGGATCCGCGCTCGCTCGCCTGTTTCCGTATAGGGCTAGGTGTCGTGTTGATCTACGATGTTGGCTTGGCTTGGGATGTGATCGACTTGTGGCCCGGCATGCAGGCCTATTTCGACGGATTGCCATTGCCGTATTGGGCGCAGCCCGCCGGTGACGTGGCGACGCTTAAACTGCTCTTTGGCCTTTATGCCGTGTTGGCTTTGGGTTTGGTATTGGGATATCAGACGCGTTTTTGCGCGTTGGCCCTATTGCTGGCGACGGGTATCCACCGCTGTGTATCGCAAACGGTGGATTACCACGACGACGTGCTCTTTCACGCGTTGTTCTGGGCGCAGTTTATGGATCTGGGACAGTACTTTTCGTTTGACGGACGTGGAGTCACTCGGACAGATCGTTGGAGTCGGGTGGGGACCTTCGGGCTGGTGTTCAACGTGGCCTATATCTACATCTCCACCGTCGTAGAAAAATCCGACCCGGCCTGGTGGCCCGATGGCACGGCGGTGTACTACGCGCTCAGCGATGTGGCGCTGTCGGGGGTGTTGGGCCGTTGGGCCGTCGCGCACCTGCCGCTATTCGTTTTCAAAATGCTCAGCTATCAGGCCCTGCTGATGGAATTGCTTGGCGGCCTTCTGATCTTGAGCCCCTGGGCGCGAGCTCGGTGCACTGGCTGGATTTTGTTGTCGTTGTTGCAGGTCGGTCTATGGGCTTGTATGCGCCTGGAGAGTTTTCCCGCAACGATGTTTACGGTGCAGGCGGCGTTGGTGCCGGCGTTGCTGTGGGCGCGGTTGGGTGTTGCGGGTCGCACCTCCGTCGTTGTATCCAGACCGCACTGGCAGCGCAATTTGCTGCTATCGCTATTGGTGGGCACGGTGTTGCTCAATGCCGAAGGGCGGCGGCTTGCGCGGCTTATCGATGCGGAAGAGCCGTTGCCCTATCGCGGGGCGTCGTCGATTTATCAATTGCGCAAAATCTTTCATTTACAGGCTCGCTGGGCAATGTATGCGCCGTCGCCGCCGGACTATGTGGGTTGGTGGGTTTGCGTCGGGCGGACGCGGTCGGGCGCTGAGATCGATCCGATTACCGGGATCGTGCCGACTTTCAAACCGCCTAACAATGCCGGGTGGCCCTTTGGCGGTTTGGGTAGCGTCTACTGGTTTTACGAGCCGGACGAAGAAGGCTATGTGCAAGAGGAGTACACCGATTTTATACGTTGGAGGGACAAGCGCTACACACCGCAAAACGAGCAGTTGACGCACTTTCTGTTATTCTACGTATACGTGCCCTACGAGCCGGTCGCGGAAGGGCCCCACGAGCCGATGCCGATGTTGGTGACGCGCTGGCCGGAGGAAGATGCAGAAGCTCGTCCTGTGCTGCGACCAGATAGCGTTTTGCGGGAGGTCGAGTTATACGAGACGGTATATGATAAGTGGGGGGAGATGTTGTCGAAACGGATTGTGGTGCCAATAACGTATTGAAGGCGAGGTCGCGTTTGCGTCAAATTCGGCTGGTTATAATTGGGTCGGATGCGAGTTTTGAGATTGTCGCTAGTATTCATCGTATAACTCGCCAGGATCTGCATGGGGCAAAGGCAAGATCCAGTGGGTTGATCCCATATGGTATTGCTGCGTGGCCAAGTCGAGATGTGGATCGATAAGGGGGAAGTCGCGACGACCGTTGAGGGAGCAGTCGATATGGGCACGGACTTTGACCGGGCTCATATCGACTGATCGGGCATAGTCGACGAGATAATGGGCGAATTGCACGGCCATATAGGGGCGTGTAGCCATTTTGCGGGCCTGCCGGGACGTCAGATGGTCGCGTGGGTCGACCTGCCAGGTCTCGTTCGGGCTTTGCAGTATGAATACCGCCGAGCAGTCCTTGTCGCGCAGCTTCATATGCCAGGCGAAGCGGTGGCCTTCCTCGGTCCAGCTGACATTGCCCGGGTAGAGAAAGTGGCGCACAGGCAACAGGGTTTGCACAATGAGATAGGCGGTGAGAGCGAGCAGGGCCGGCGTGCGCAGACGGGAGAAAAGAGGTTGGGTGTCGCCGGGGTGCGGCCAATTAAAGAGTCGGCGTGGCCAGGTGGGCGGCAGGAAAAGCAGGGTCAGACTTGAGGCGAGCACGGGAAAGACGCCGATGCCGAACAATACTTTGTTCATGCAATGGAAAAGCAGAAGTGTGGCCAAGGCCCAAGCCCTAGTCCGTCCCCACAACAGCAGGGGGGCCGCCAATAGGTCTATCAACAGACCCGCGTAGCTGAAGAGCAGACAGACCCAACCCTCGTAGAACAAATCGGAAAAGAGCGGCAGGTAGAAGTCGGAACCGGGCAGCCAGTCGCGCAGCGGATAACCCTGCAGCCAATCGAGGTTGAGCTTGGCGACACCGCCGAAGAAGTAGACGATGGCGATCTGGGCGCGCAGCAGCCAGAGCGGCCAGGCCGGGATAAACGAAGAGCGAGTGTTCGGCCACAGCCGTGCGTCGACGGAGAGGGTGCGGTGGGCCGGGACGAAGATCATCAGCAGTGAGACTAGGCAAATAAGATAATAGTGGTTTTGGTATAGGGTCTGGTCGATGAGGAAGATATAGGTGTAGCCCAGGGCGAAGAGCGTGGCGCTCAGACGGTAGAGGAAGCCGACCGCGATACATAATGCGAGGGCGCCGAGGGCGTAGAAGTGCACGTACATCCAACTGCCCGGCCAGGGTTCGACCCAGCCAAAGCCAAGATACTTAAAATAAAAGTCCGGTGCGATAAAGTGGCGGTCGACTACTCCGTCGCTTAAGAAACGCCAGGCCTCCCAGGCCATGATCGCACCAAAGCCGATGCGAAAAAAGACTATCGATGCGGCGTCTATCGGCGCCGTGAGCCGGTTGTGGAGCCAGTGGAGGCCGGTGCGCATGGTCAGCAATTGTCCTTGGCGTTTTCGCTGGCGTAGTAAATGGCGGTTATGGGATTTATGGGGCGAGCAAGGATCCTGACCGGTCGGATAATGGCACCGGAGATCTGCACAGTATCCGTTATTCACCGATGCTGCTTGGCGGCTGTCAGGGTCGTTACTTATACTTATTTACTCTAACAGATAGACTCACGGCAAGCAAATTTCTGGAGGTACGCGACATGTCCGATGTCCAACCCGTACTTATCGCCGGCACCTGGCGTCCAGCCGACGCTGAAGGTACTTTCGAACCAAAAAACCCCGCAACCAAAGAGCCCACCGGCGAAGTATACCCCGTCAGCACGCTCAAGGATGTCGAGGAAGCAATCGAGGCTGCGGCGGTGGCCGCCGAGCAAATCGCCGAGGTTGGTGACGAGATCGTCGCCTCCTTCCTAGAGCGCTTTGCCGAGCGCATCGAAGCTCGTGCCGATGAGCTGGTGGCCATGGCCAATGCCGAATCCGGTTTGCCCGCCTCGCCGCGGCTGGCCGATATCGAGTTGCCGCGCACGACCGATCAGTTGCGCCAAGCGGCGGCGGCAGCGAGGAATCGTTCGTGGACGATGCCGACGATCGACACTGGCTCTAATATCCGCTCGCTCTATGGCGCGTTGGGGGGCGGCGTAGCGGTTTTCGGCCCGAATAACTTTCCCTTTGCCTTTAATAGCGTTGCTGGTGGGGATTTCGCCGCGGCCATTGCCGCCGGCAATCCCGTGATCGGCAAGGGCAACTCCTCGCACCCGGGCACGACCCGGCTTTTGGCCGAAGAAGCGCTGGGCGCGGCCGAGGATACCGGCATGCCGAAAGCGACGGTGCAGCTGATTTATCGCACCAACCACGAGGTCGGCGCGCACCTGGTCTCGCACCCCAAGATCGGCGCGACGGGTTATACTGGTTCACGCGGGGCGGGGCTGGTGCTCAAAGAGGCCGCCGACAAGGCCGGTAAGCCGATTTATATGGAGCTGAGCAGTATCAATCCGGTGGTGATTCTTCCGGGGGCGCTAGTCGAGCGCGGCGAGGAGTTGGCCGGCGAATTTACGACCTCGTGCCTGATGGGCACCGGTCAGTTTTGCACTAATCCCGGTGTCATCTTGATGCTCAAGGGTGCGGATACCGATACTTTCGTCCAGGCGACTAGCGCGCAATTCTCCGAAGCCCCGGTGGGCACGATGCTGACCGAGGCGGTCGAGAACGGCATGGAGCGCAGTGTCGGCACGCTGAAAGGGGCGGGGGCTGAGGTATTAGCCGGCGGCGAGCGCGGCGGCGGCAATGGGTTCAGTTTTCAGAATACGCTGCTGAAAGTCGACGCTGCGACCTTCTTGAAAGACCCGGAGGCGTTGCAGGAGGAGGCTTTTGGCAACGAGAGCCTGTTGATTATCGCCGACGATATGGACCAGGCGGTGGAAGTGACGCGGCATTTCGAGGGCAATCTGACCGGTTGCATCTACAGCGATTCCCAGGGTGAGGACGAGTCGCACTATCGCCGCATTGCGCCGGTATTGCGCAAGAAGGTCGGGCGGTTGCTCAACGACAAGATGCCGACTGGGGTCGCGGTGGTGCCGTCGATGAACCACGGTGGTCCCTATCCGGCGACGGGGCATCCGGGTTTTACGGCGGTGGGTTTGCCGGCGTCGATTTCGCGTTTTGCGATGTTGGAGTGTTATGATAATGTGCGCGAGCATCGTTTGCCGGCGGAGCTTAGGGACCAGAACCCTTCGGGGGCGTTGTGGCGTCTTATTGATCAGCAGTGGTCGCAAGGAGATGCGGGAGCGTAGGCCAGCTGCTGCTTGACCGTTGGTGGAAGCGGCAAGGTTTTTAGGTGAGAGAAATTCCTCCACCGGACCTCGGTAGAAGTTGCAAGGGTTTTGGGTGGAGGAGTTTCTCTCTGGCTTTGGTAGGAACACCAAGCGTAGGGTATGCGGATTTTTAGTTGGCTTTGGTAGAGGCACAAGAGTACGAGGTGATCGTATGGCCGGTGTTGTGATGTATAGCAGTTATCTTTGCGTGTTTTGTTGGATCGCAAAGGCGATGTTGAAGAAGAAGGGGGTCCAGTACGAGTTGAAGGGGGTGCCGATGATTATGGGATGGAAGCCACCGGTGAAGAATTATAAGGAGATGGTGGAGCGGACGGGGG
>DQLG01000076.1 GCA_015660315.1 Candidatus Latescibacterota bacterium | reverse complement strand
GGCCTAGCCGTGCCTCGCGAACGGGTCGACGCCTTCGCCGACCTAGTCGAGCAGTGCCGTCAGACGCTGGAGACGACGAGAAAATAACGATGGACCGGCTGGAAATGGTGACTATGCAACAGCTCAAAGAAGGTGGACAAGAATGAGCGACGCGAACAACGGTGAAGCGAAACCCCAACTGCTATACACGCCGGAAGAGGCAGCGGTAGCGCTACGAATAAGTCGCACCCACCTATATCAGCTTAAATCTGCCAAGCAAATTAGCTATATAAAAATTGGCAAAAATTTACGCTTCCGACGCAAAGACCTCGACGATTACATCGCCAAATGCGCGAAGAAGGCGGCAACGGAGATCAAACGAAGTAGAGTAGACACCACCATCTAACTATTGCAAAATCATTGCAAAACACGTTTAGAACCCAAAACAACCACCTACAAATGAACGTAAGTGGTTGTTTTTAATGGTGAGCCCACTGGGAATCGAACCCAGGACCTACGGATTAAAAGTCCGGTGCTCTACCAGCTGAGCTATAGGCTCATATCGGATTATCTCAGCCGTAGAAAATACACCTCAGCTTTTACAACGTCAACAGGTGCCTCTACCATATTTACCCGACTCGATACTTAGCCACTGCCGCCATGTCGAGTTCTATTCCCAAACCAGGCTCATTTGGTACGATAACATGGCCATTAACTGGATTAAGTGCTCCGCCAATAAGATCATCCTCACGGGTAAAATGCAAGCTATCCGAGGGAATCGTCGCATTACGGATCGTCGCGTGCACGTGGGTTCCATAAGCACCGGACACCCCAAGTCCCAAACCCACCACTTGCAACCAGATCGGCATACCCGCCGCCTCGGCGATACCCGCACTGATCTGCGCCTGTTCAAGGGTGCCACCAATATTGAAACAATCCGCCGCTTCAGCTCGAATAGCGCTCATCACCATTTTAGGATCGCCAAGATGTGGTGCTAATCTGATACGAGAATGACGACGAAAATCGCGATACTGATGCCACCCCGGTAGATATTGAAATGGATCTTCAAAAGCTGCAATATTATAAGACTGCAAGGCTTCGGCTAATTTTAGGCTGGTAGCTAAATCGCCAAACGCAAAATTGGGGTCAACAATAATACTGAAGTCCGGGCCGGCTGCCTTTGTTATCAATTTAACCGTTTCGATAATATTCCAAGGCCGCGCCTTGAGCTTATGGGTCGTATAGCCCAACTTCGCGCCCTCTTCAGCCATCGCGGCAAATTCGCGCGGTTCTAAAGGCGGTGACCACCAACCGACTGGCACCTTATTCCAGTGTTTTGAGCCCATGAGTTTCCACGCCGGCACTCCGAGGGCTTTACCGACGATATCGTAGAGCGCCATAATAACTGCACCCCCCTTATCACCTAGATTAACCGTCAATGGGTCAATCCCAACCCATTCAGCTTCTAACTCGGCATTTGAGCCACCTCGCCCGCCTTCTCCGACTCCATAAATCCCCTCATCGGTATGCACCTTAATAATACTGATCGGCCGCTCTTTATAATCGCCCGGTCGGCTTTTTTCGATTGAGGGAATATGCGGTACGGCGGTGATAAACTCTTCTATCTTTGTGATTTTCATGGCCGTCAGTCCAAGCTAAAGGGCAACACTGCAAGTTTGTTAAGCCTTTTAAATCTCTTTTAACCAATCTTCTGGAATATCAATACCAAAACCCGGCCCATTCGGCAGACCGAGTCGGCCGTCTTTGGGCATATTGGTACCCGGTGGAACTTTGTAATGACTCCGCCCCGATTCAGAAGGCGTGCCGATATAACATTCTTCCAAGGGCACTCCAGGCAGTGAACCCATAAAAAACTCTATCAAAGGTGTATTCGGCATAGCCGCCGTCCAATGTTGCCCATAGGGATCATTAGCCCCGGTATGCAAGCACATCTGAATCCCGGCGGCGTCGGCAAAATGAGCCAACTTCATGGCTTCGGTAAAACCACCGACCCAGTAAAGATCGGATTGAATTATATCGATGAGTCGCTCCTGGATCGCCCGCATACCCCCGTGCCGGGTAGACCAATGCTCGCCATCAGCTAGTGGCTGCCATGGCAAACGTTGCCTCAAGGCCTTGTGTCCCTCCCAGTCTTGCGGCATCAGCATCTCTTCCATCCAACGCATGCGATAAGGCCTTAAAGCTTCGCACAAACGCACCGCAAAGTCTACATCAAAGGTCATCCAACAATCGAGCATCAAGTCAGCATCTGGGCCGATCAACTCTCGACACTTGGCCATTAATCCCACCGTGCCATCGATCCCGGCCTGACCATCGATAGGCCCGAAAGGCCGAGCTAATTTGAATTTCTGAAAGCCAAGCTGGCAATGCCAGTCAACATCATTGCCAGTGACATAAACTTCCATTTCGGTCCGCTGTGGCCCTCCGGCAAGCCTATAGACGGGTTGGTCGAGCATCTTGCCCCATAAATCCCATAGGGCCAGATCAACACCCGCTACCGCCCTTGCTGTCAGTCCTTCATTGCCAAAAGAAAGAGTACCTCGCCACATCCGATCATTGCACAGGTCAATAGCACCAACCTCCTGGCCAATAATTAGAGGCGTTAGACACTCTTTGATAAGAATGCTCGTAACATGCCCGGAATCCGTTCGGCCCAAACCAAAGGTCCCATCGTCGGCAATGGCCTTGACCCAAATGTTGCCACCTGGTCGACGAAAAGCGCGACCACCCTCACCGAATTTATCCATCGGCGTGGCTTGCTCCGGTGCCCATAACCATCCCCGGTCGCGCAAGGGTTTACTGCCTTTCTCGCTTGCGGGTGGTTCGTGCAATTCAAAAACTTTAACGTCTACAATTTTGCTCGCACACATATCCAATCCTATGGATATAAACTATCTACCGTTTCTTCCAGCGATCTCTTACGGGATGTTGCTGGGCTAACTCGAAGAGTTTCTTCCACTCCTTTGAGCCATCGTCTGGCCAGGGCTCGAGTCGGGCGCCTTCGACTTGAGCGGGACCGTGCCCCGAGCTAAAATAACCATATCCCTGGCTCGAAGAAGCCATATGCACGCAACTACCATCGGGATAGACGATAGAATTGATAATGCGCGGTTTAGGGCGATCATAAGGAACGCCATTGAGTTTTTTCATAGTCTTTGCAGGGACCCGATATTTGGCAATCGCCTTCTCATCAACTTCGACCCCCAGCCCTGGGGCTTCAGGCACCTGATGATAACCACCAACAACCTCAATTTTCTTTTTCAACAATTGGTGGCTATATAGATTAACGCAGGAAATAGTGGGCCAGGTCGCGTGCGTCAGCACCGCGCCCAGATGCGCCGCCCAAGTCGTCGTCAATCCATTGCCGACCAACTGCAGCCAAAAGGGCATCTCCGCCTCGGCGCTAAGCGTGCCCTGACGTATAACCTGGGACTTGCCCGCACATACCACATATCCATCACACACTTCCTCGCGCACCTGCGTTATAAAGGGCGGCGAGCCAAAATGCATCGCAACGGGGCGGTTTATCGCCTGGCGAATATGACGATTGCCGAGCACGTCGTGTTGCGGAATGGGCGATTCGTACATCGCGACATTATCATAAGCTTCGAGTTTTTTGATTATGGGAATGGCGGTGGCGGCGTTTTGCCAGGTGGCATTGGGATCGAGGTCCAATTTGAAATGCGGCGGCACAACCTTGCAGATCGCGCCTATTTGCGCTTGGATATCCCACCAAGGCCGGGGTTTTAGCTTAAGGCTAGTATAGCCAGCCTTAACTGCATCCTTCGCCTCCGCAGCCCAATCCTCGGGCGAAGCGTCAATCGACCACCACGACAAAGGCACCCAGTCGCGGCACTTATTGCCCAGCAGTTTATGCACCGGCACTTCCATCACCTTGCCTACCACGTCAAAGAGCGCCATTTGCAACCCCGCACCCAGCGAATCGTCGTGCATAAGGTCCGCTGGGCTTTGCCCTATTACCCGAGCGACCGACTCATCCGATACCCGCGCCCAAGTATAGTGAATCACGGTCTCGCCCCAGCCCACATGACCAGTATCGGTTTCTACCCTGCACAATTCGAGGATCGCCCAGTTATACACTTCGCGAGCGGTGATCTTTTGCTGCCGCTTGGTAAAGGGCACATCCACGACTATGCGCTCGATATCTACGACTTTCATCGCTTACTTCCTTTTTTATACGGGTTATCTGCGACCGGGCTTCGAAATCGGACGCGAAACTTGATACTTACAGTTATTGCACGATCTATAGGAACGCCGGGACTTATGAATTCCTCAAAATAAATCAACCTGACGACGGCCTGCCGCCGCCGCGTAGGCCGCTTCAACAAAACGCATTGCCTCAAAGGCATCTTTGCCATCAGTGATAAAGGACCCGTTTTGCCGACTCGCCGCGATAAAGTCAGCTACGAAGTTCACCCCCGAAGCCCCGCCGT
>DQLG01000291.1 GCA_015660315.1 Candidatus Latescibacterota bacterium | reverse complement strand
TCTGTCGCTGTTGGCGTTGGTCGTCGTTGCAGGGTATCAGCTATTGTTGCGCTGGAATGGGCGGGCGGCGGCACGGGTGGGCGGTACGGTCGTGTTATTGTCGTTGGGATATGCGGCGCTACGCGATATCAAGTGACGGTATCGCCATAGAATAAGCAAATTCATTTATGACTCTTTGCGCTATCGCAGCTACTCCGTTATATCGTTGAAGCTCAGTTCGGCTTTGCCCAGAATTCCGCCGGTTTCCTTGGAGATCAAACTCAAAGCGTTGAGCGGATTGAAGATTGGGATACCATTGGTGGCGATGGCGCCGCCAATGGAAACCGCTTTCGATGCTGATCGGGTTTTCCGCGTAGACTAGATTGAGTGGTATGGACCAGGCGTTGTCGCGGGTATGGGGGTGCGGGACGAGTACCGGAGCGATCCACGCGGTGATATTGACCATTATTTGGTGTTCGGGGATCCCGTCGGATTCGACGTAGAAATAGGTGTTGTGGTCAATGCTTTTTGCCAGGGCATGGCAGATGGTGCGGGACTGTCGTGTCTACCCGGATGGCGAAGGCGGCGTTGGCGAGCAATGGGCAGAGGGCTATAGTGAAGCTGTGTTTGATACGGATACGGATCTCATTTCTCGCCGAATTCCAGCTATTATAGAGCCGGAGTCGGCTCCTGCTTGATCTCCAATAGATTAAAGGCGATTATCATAACTTGCGATAGAGGTGCATCTGCAGTGGATACTGCCTGAATATACTATAAATCCTGAATAGAAAGGAAAAATGCGATGGCTATCAAACTCGATTGGCGCTATCACCGCCCTGGCTGAAACAGTTGCAAATATACGCAAGAGTTTCTTGCGCAAAATAAAATTGTCGACGGCGAAGTGCAGAGCGCAGCGAAGGAGCCGGTGGAGGGCAAGGCCGTGCTCGCATTGCTCGAAGGCATGGACGAGTTATTTGTCGCCCAAGGGAAAAAGGTTTTGCATTTCGACCTGAAGACCGAGCGGCCTGCCGACGACGAGTTGTTGGGGTTGTTGTTGGGGCGTTCGGGCAAGCTGAGGGCGCCGGCGTTGCGCCGTGGGGCGCGGCTTATCGTTGGGTATAACCAGGAGTTGTTGCCGACGACTTTGGCTTGAGTTGTTGGAGCTCAATGCCGGTCATGAGATTGTCGAACGGATCGCCAACGAAATCGCGGCGGTCGACCTCTATGATTTTGTGATTGTCGGAGTCGGGGCACCGGGGCTGAGTGCGGCGATTCGGGCGCAGGATTTCAGTTTGCGGGCGGTGGTCCTCGAGGCGAATTACGTTGCCGAGACGGTCTATACGATGACCAAGGGCAAGGTGCTTTTTACCGGCTCGGCATACGGTGCCGCTCAGGGCTTCGATGTGGTTCGAGGAGTGTGCGAAAGAGGACCTGCTGGCCAAGCGGAACGAGCAAGTCGCCGAAAAACAGCTCGATATCCGCGAATTCGAAAAATTACTCGAGATCCGTCGTAAGGACAAAACGCTGGAGGTCGAGTCACAGAAAGAGAACTACAAGGCGCGCCGGGTGATCCTCGCCGTCGCAAGGTGGGCAATCCGCGCAAAGCCGGTGTTGAAGGGGAAATAGAAAACGCGGCCCGCATCGCCCACCGGCTGCTCGATCTGGGCGTAGACTAGGACCAGAAGATTCTGATCTACGGTGGCGGCGATGTCGCGCTCGAAGCCGCGCTAAGGCTCTGCGAACACAACGAAGCCACGCTAGCGAATCGACGGCCCGGGAAACTTTAAAAAGACCCGTCGCGGTTAGCCCCCCAGCCCCGCACTAATCACCTACCAACAGAAGTTTTAAGATCGCCTCTAAGTCGTCACGCCCTTGTTCCAAATATTGACCACGGAATATCCGACCTTTTCGCTATAGGTCTTGCTGCCGCTAGCCAGCGCCAGCACATATTCAAAAATCAGCTTTCCGACATCCTCAAAAGTTTCCGTTCCGTCAGCGATCGTGCCCGCATTGACCTCCATATCTTCCATACGGGCGAAGGTGTCGCTATTGCTGACGACCTTGAGCCAGGGTGTCAGGATACCGCCAAAACAACTGCCGGCCCCGGTGCTGAAGACACCGACCTGCGCGCCGCCGGCGGTTTGGCCGGTGCATGAGGCCGGGTCGAAGGCCGGGGTGTTCATAAAGCCGAAGCCCTTTTCCGTGATTAGCTCAGCGTAGTCGTTGACCCAAGCCAGCGTGGTAGTGCCGCCCTTGGCTACGGAGCCTAGTGCCTTTTCGGCGATGGTCGAGAGACCCCCTTCGATATTGCCGTAGGCCAAATTGTTTTCCGGCGTACCTTCGCCGGCGGCCAGATAACTGCGATAGGTGGCGATGTGGTCAAGGTAGGTTTGTGCGATCTCGGGAGTTTTGGCTCGTTGCGTTAGCAAGTGGCCGGCGCCGAAGGTTTCGGTTGTTTCAGCGATAAACGAGGTGCCGCCGCAGCGCACGAGCAGGTCGGAAGCGTAGCCGATGGCGGCGTTGGCGGTGAAGCCGCTATTGGCGTTGCTGCCGCCGCACTGGGTGGCGAGGATCAGTTCCGAGGCGGGGATCAGGGTCCGGCGGCGAGCGTTGACTTCGGGCAATAAGACTTCCTCGACATAGGCGACGATGCGGTCGACCGTTTTCCAGGTGCCGCCGGTTTCCTGTATGGTGATCAGCGGCATGGCGTTGCCTGGCGCGGTTTCGCAGTCTTTGACCTGGATGAGCTGGTCTTCGCCGAAAATGAGCGCGGCTTGCCCTTTTTCACAGCCGAGTTGCACGATCACCCGGCCACCGACATTCGGGTGGTCCATCAGGTTCTGGATCGTGCGGTTCTGCTGGATGTGTCCCTGACTCATGGTGACCAGGCCGCAGCCGCTGTCGTGGGTGAGGCCGACGACGCCGTCGACATTGGGGTAGCGGCGCGCGTAGTACTCCTGTTTGCGGTTGAGTTCTTCAAGCGCCATTTCGACGACGCGTGCCGAGCAGTCGACGGTGCTGCCGATAAGCACGTAGTTGCGGGTGCCGGCGCGGCCGCGGCTGTCGCGATAACCAAGAAAGTAGCGGTCGTCGATCGTTGGCAGAGGGTCCGGGGGTGCGGTGGCGAGATCGGTGATGGTCGCGTCCATCAGGCGGCCCATGTCGAGGTTGTGGGTGTGGACCGCGGTGCCGGCGGCGACGGGTTGTGTGGTATAGCCGATGATTTGGCCGTATTTGTATACCGCTTGGTCAATCGCGAGGTCGGTTAGGGCGATTTTATGGTAAGCGCGGATGGGCTCTTTTATGGTGATGCCTTCGATGGTTT
>DQLG01000129.1 GCA_015660315.1 Candidatus Latescibacterota bacterium | reverse complement strand
TGGAAGACGACCAAGCGGCCATAAGAGCGGCTTACTCACGCTTTCGATATTAGCATTACCCTCGACAGCACTGAAGCGATCGCGTGTTTCGACGCCAATCGCCATCAAATCGCCATCATCGATTGGAGCTTGCCCGCCTTACCCGGCGATCAGGTCGCCCACCGCTTTCGCCAATTACACCCCGCCAGCATCCTCGTGCTCACCACCGGTTGGGATATCGAGGAAAACTATGGCAACCTCGACTTTTTTGACCTGTACCTACAAAAAACCGGTCGACCCCGAAACGGTCGACCAGACCTTAGCCCAGATTATATTTCAACAGCGCAGCGCCGGATCGGCGCTGAAGTAAAGGATGTGCAGGTGGTTGTTTTCTTAGAATTTTCGCAGTATTATACAATCAAACGGAATCGTGTGCATACTACAATGCCCCTACAGAGCTCTCTAGGGGCCATCGGGGAATAGCTATGCAGGACAGCAAAAAAACCAAAGCGCAACTCATTGAAGAACTGGCCGAATTGAAAAATCGTCTGGCCGAACTCACAGACGAACGGCCCGATGAAGCAACTGAAACAACCGATGTGTCCCCTCGCTCGACTCGTAACGAGATAGAAACCGCGATTCAGCTTATCGGTGATTTTGGTTTGGTTGAGGCGAAAGGGCTCGACCTATCCGACAGCGGAATTGGTTTTGAACTCGAAGAGGATATCCCCTTCGACATGGAATTTGAGGTCGATGGGGATTTACATCAGCATCGCGCCCATATGGTGTGGATGCAACGACTCGATAACGGGCGCAGCCGTTTTGGCTTCCAATTTATCACTGCTCCAACCTCCTCTTTGCTCTGGCTATACAAGGAACTGAGCAGCGATTCGAAATAACCGGCACTACTCCACGACAGCCCCGATCGCGGCAATCCGCTCTAACGCGACGGCATTACTGGGTTGCAACTCAAGCACCCGCCGATAGGCGTCTACCGCCGCTGAAACCCGCCCTAACTGCTCATATGCGCGCCCCAGATAGAGCCGAGTCTCGACATCGCCAGGGCGCAGTTGTGCCGCCCTGACAAAATTCGCCAGCGCCTCATCCACCCGCCCCAACCCCAGTAGCGCCTCGCCTCCCTTGAATCGAGCCGCGAACATATCCGGTTCCACCACGAGGACTTGTCGCAGATGCACTACGGCCTGCTCGTATTGCTCGGCCGCGACCAAGGCCTGCCCTAGGTTATAGCGGGCTTCGAGAAAATACGGCCGTAGCACTAACGCCTGGCGCAGCACCGCGATCGCCTCGGGTAGCCGCCGCAACCGATATAGCGAGCCGCCGAGATTGTTGTGCGCCTGACTCAGATTCGGATCCAATTCGAGCGCGCGGCGATAGCTCAACACCGCTTCTTCGAGTGTGCCCGCCGCCTGTAGGGCCAACGCCAGATTATTATGCGCGCGCGCGTTATCCGGCACCGCCTGCACCGCACTTTGCCACAAGGTCTTCTCGCTGCGATAATCGAGATTTCGCCGCGCGGTTATCCCTGCAAAAGCCAACACCGCAATAGACGCCAACGCCATCGCGACCCATCGCACCTGCACCGCCCCCAATACTCGCTGCAACAAAAGCAACAGCCCCGCAACGAGCACCGGCAACAAAGCGGCCAAGGCCAGATACATCCGCCTTTCGGCCCCAACTTCAGTGGCAATCGGCAGCAAACTAGATGTCGGCGCCAGGGTCAAAAAAACCAACGCCATCGCCGTGCCCGCTAGCCTATTCCGCCATAGGCCCCACAGTGTCAACGCACCCACTGCCAACAGGACCAACGCCTCCGGTGCAACTACGAGCAACGACAGGGGCCGGGCATAACCATAGTCGAGCGTTAGCGGATACGGCCAGAAGACCTTGTAGCCATAATCTGCGAGCACCCAACACTGATTGAGCAGATAATCCCAGACGCCGACGTGCTCCAGCCCCACCGAGTCGCCGCGAGAACCGTGCCAAAGCAAGGCCACCAACACAGCCCAGGAGACACAGAGCCCCGCATAAAATGCCCATCGCCGCCGAACCACCTCAAAGCATGTCTTTTGCGCCAACATGCGATCGAGCATTAACACCGCTAGCGGCGCGGTCACCATGCTCTCCTTTGCCGTCATGCCCGCCACACAACAACAGATCGCCGCCAATGCCCAACCCCATCCCTGCCGCAAAGCACAGTAAAGCGTAGCAAGATAACACAGCCCCATCAACGTCTCGGTCCGCACCACGATATAATTGACGCATTCGCTGTGCAGTGGATGCACGAGCCACAATAATGCGCAAACGAAAGCCAGCCAGATATCCCGTAGCAGTAACCGCAACAAAGCCATGTACAATAAGCCGCACAACAAATGTACCGCGATATTGACCGCGTGATACCCCCAAACGTGCAACCCCCCAAAGGTATAATTGAGCGCCAGGGTCAGCCTCACCAGTGGACGGCCGTCGATTGACGAGTGCGGAGCCGAGGACCAAGTTCCCCACTGCGAGCGGTCAAAAACGCGACGTAGATCGTCATTCTCAACGATCGAAGGCAGGTCGTCGTAGACGAATACCCCCTCCATGCTATTCGCATAGACGAGCCACCCTACCGTCAGCAGCACCACCCAAGTCCATTGTGCGCGTATTATCATACTCTAAATAAAAAACGGGAGGGCACATTGCGCCCCCCCACAGTGTAAATTTCTTTTTGCACCTTATTTAGCGAATGAATGACTCCGGCCTCAACACCAGTTCACGCGAAGTGGCCAACAGGGCCTCTTTCTTAGCCAGGTCGGCAATAAGTGGCAGCTGAGCCACACCGATCAACCTCCGCATAATCTCCATTCCAGCAAAGCGCAGCGCCAGTTCGCGGTTAAACGAAGCCGCGCCGCGATAATTCGCGAAGACCTCATCAACCAGTCCCGGCGAGCGGCCAGCAAGCAGCAGATGCCCGACTAGAATGCCGAGGTCGAACTCCGCCGGACCGAAAAAACAGAACTCCGGATCGATCACCCAGACATCGTCGGACGATGCTTCGCCCTGTGCCGCCGTATAACGCACCCAGCTGCCCGGATAGAAATCTCCGTGCAACAAACTCGGGCCATTCTCCAGATAGCGCGCACCGAGTTCGGCGACAGCGCGTAAATATGCCGCGTCGCCCTTAAGCTCTGCCGCCACAGCCACGAGACCCGGGGTGATCCCGTCGAGGTCGAGGCCATTGTCATGACGCAAGGGATAGCAATAGAGATGCTCGTGGTTGAGTTTTCGCATCTCGTTATTTTCGAGGCGCTGCCGCGTTTCCGAATCGAATTCTGCACCGTGCAACACGGCCAACCACTGACACAACTCATGCAAAGGGGCGAAGGGCGCAAGACCGTCGTTATAGAGGTCCGTGAAATCCGCCGTTTCCCCCAAGTCTTCGAGCAGCGCGACGAAATTTTTCTCGTCGCAACCGAGCAGACGGGGCATGCGTTCGGCGATCTCGCCAAAATGGGAAACGGCCTGGTAAAACTTTACCTCCATCAGCACCCGATCTTCAGGAGCCGGAATAGAAGGATATTTCTCAACCCAGGGCCGAGACTGCTTAACGATAAAGGTACGCGAGCCGGTTGTCACGCGCAGTGTCAGGTTCATATTACCCTCGCCGGCGGGACTAAGCTGCTGCACCGACTCGCCGGGCGCAAGCCAAGCTCTTTCGCGCAAGTAGGCTTCAACCGCTTGCGGCTGATCGACCTGCAAAAGAGTATAATGAGTCTGGTTTTCCATCGCACTCATACAGTAAAGCCGACCGCCATTGCGGAACGCCGGCTGGATGAAATTTCCTCGAAGATATACTTATGATGTGTTGCAGGCAATCGAGGTTACAGAATTCTCGCCACTTATTGCACTAAGACTATTTTGCGACGCGCCTTTAGGCCATTCGCCTGTACTTCATAAAGATAAAGTCCAGATCCTACGCGCCGTCCGCGCTCGTCGCGGCCGTCCCATACGACCGCCCGACCCGGTCCGTAATAATACCCCGCCGCCTGCAAGCCCAAGTCGACCCGGCGCACCTCTTGCCCCAAGACGTCGTAGACCCGCAACACCACCCTGCCATCCTTGACCAGGCGATAGGGTATTTGCACCGCGTTGTTAAATGGATTGGGATAGGCCGGAAACAGTATCGGCGCAACCGTCTCATCGGTTACACCCGTCCCTGCTGCCAATGTCAACAACAAAGCGCCTTGCCAGGTCCCGACCAACAACCGCGCCCCCACACCGCCCTCGCCAAAAACCAAATCCTCGATCCCGCTGCCCGCGTCCAACTCGCGCTCGAGTTGAAAACCGACCCGGTCCCACACCCGAATATTCCCGTCCACCCCGCCGGCCGCCAACCATTTACCATCGGCGCTAAACGAAAC
>DQLG01000167.1 GCA_015660315.1 Candidatus Latescibacterota bacterium | reverse complement strand
CCGCTCAGGGTCCCGCGCAGCCCATCGGGTAGATCGACAACTTCCGGGGCGGTATCCAAGACCTCAAAAACACGGAGGATGCCCACTTTGGCCGGAAGAATTTGTTGCACCACGCCGATTAATTCTGAGATCGGCGCGTAGAGCATCGCCACATAACTCATCAGCATGATATATTCTTGCAGTGTCAATTCCTGTCCCAAAACGGCGAAACCGCAGACGAGCATAACTAAAACCTCGCCCACATAACTGATATTTCCTGTAGCCTGCCCCCAGACCTTGGATAGGTTACCTGAATGCAAGTCGATCTCGTAGCTTTCGCGCATTTGCGAAATCAACGAACGGCTTTCGCGCCTTTCGCCCGAATGGGATTTGACCATCTTAATAGCACCAAGGACTTCGCTAACCTTGCCGTAAATTTGCGCCATTTTTTCGGAAGATTTCCACGACAGATGGGAAATGCGGGCGCGAAAGAAAAAATAACCGAGGAAATGCAGGGGCAATACGGCGATGGCTACCGTAGCCACCGTAGAATTGTAGTAGAACAGCACCCCGAGAAGTGCAACGGCCTTAAAGGAGGATATCACCGTATTCAACACCGTACCAGTCAATAGCGACGTTACGGCGTTGACGTCGTTCATCATGCGAGAAATTATCTCGCCGGAGCTTCTAGACTCATAATAACCCAACGACAACTTCTGCAAATGGTCATACATCCTGCGACGCAAATCGAAAACCAGGCGCCCTCCCAAAACCCTCATTTGATACGAATAAATGAACGAGAATAAACTCGTAGTTATGTGTATTCCTGCAAGGATTAGAATACAGTGAATGAACAATTCTCGGTCACCACCCGGCAAAGCTTCAGCGATGAGTATCGACATCCAAATCGGCGACAATAGCCCCAAACCGGTCAACACCAACAAGGTCGCCATCGAAACGACCATTCGCATCTTATAGGGGCTAGCTATATGATATACACGGCCCCATAAACTCTCGCGCATAAACGAACCTACTCCGCAGAGATAATTTGCCTAGCGCATCTATTTACAGTAGTCGCACAACCGGCTCTGCCCCAATAATATACACGCAAATCCATGAAGAAGACTTAGCGCGTCATAAGCGGACGCAGAGCTTTCACCGGTTAGGGCGCACCTTCACAAAGATGCATCAGCTCAATAAGTGGATGTGGTTTTTAGGAAGTGAAACAGGTAGGGTGAAAAATCGGTCTCCCTGAAGAACGCCCCAGTTCTTCGAAGTAGAAAATGGCCCTTGGCCGGGGATAACGAGAGGATCAGGGGGGCTCCTCTACGCTCGCCGCAATAAGACCGATATCTTTTATATCAGCCCTTTCCGAGAATCTACAAGTGTCGTGCCGAAAGAGCAAGCGAAAACAAGGACTTTGATCAAAAATAAAGTTTAACAAAAGCTATCGCCATGTGCACTTTACCAAGATCGTTTTATTCGCGTTATATCACGGTGCGCAATATCCCTATATTTACTTTCTTTTCATTTGCCTTGGCATAAAGTGATTACCACCCTGCCACCGCTTAGAAGCCCCTGTCCCATTTACCCGAAACCGCAAATGACGATTGCCCTATGAATCCAATGAACAATGTGCAGGTCGTCCTCGTCGAACCGGGCACGCCCGGCAATATCGGCGCCACCGCAAGAGTGTTAAAAACAACCGGAATCGAACGACTGACATTGGTCAAGCCCGGCAACTGGGACACCATCGAAGCCCGAAGATTCGCCCATGGCTCGGGGGATATACTCGACAACTGTCGAGTATGCCCCGATCTTGCCACTGCGGTCGCTGAATGCCATACCGTCGTCGGCACGACCCATCGAGTCGGAAAATTCCGCGATGTTGTCACCTCCCCAAACCCCGTTGTCAACAAATTGGCGAACCTCGTTCACGATCGCCAAATAGCCCTCGTATTCGGCCGTGAAAAGGATGGCCTCTGGCAAGACGAGCTTATGTTATGCCATCAGCTACTGCGATTTCCCACCGCCGTTGACTACCCTTCCCTCAATCTTTCACACGCGGTTCTCTTATTAACTTACTCGCTCTACGCAGCCAGTAGTAATACCCATCCCCCTGCGAAACCGGAATTGCAACTGGCCAGTTCCGCTCAGCGCGAGCAGATGTACGCCAATATCCGACATGCACTAGATGATATCGACTTTATACCCTACAACGACGACCCTGAGCATTTTAATAAAGTCCTACGGCGTTTTTTTAATAGAATAGATATGGAAGTCCGCGATATAAAGGCCATTCAAACAATCTGCGGTCAAATTCGCAAATTTAGCCGTCGATATCGCAGCACAAGCAAATAGTCCCTAAAGCCAATGGACAAACCAAGCCAAGGCCCGCTCTTGCATCGCTCTGGTAAAGCTGTGACTCACAGCGGGGACTTCCCAGAGTTCGAGATGGTCGGCCATATCTTGCAGCTTATATACTGGCTCGGCCGAGAAATATGTGTTCCGCGCCGCAGCGACAGGTATATAGGGATCATTCTCTCCGACCACCAACAAGAGTGGCTTCCCGTGCAATAGTGGTGCGACGAGCGTCGCATCTACAATGGCCAAGCCCGGGTATTTTTGCTCAAATGCTGCCCGTGCGTCTTCGGCGTTGGCTTCCAGGCGCACGAGGCGGTGCCGCAGATCCAACCCACGAAAAATCGTCTTCCAAGAGCCTGCAGCAAAAATCTCTTGCCAATCCAACTGCCCTGCAATCGAAACCACCGCATCCACCCGATCATCTAAAGCTCCCATCAGCAGCGCCTCCATGCCCCCCATCGACAACCCCACCATACCAAGGCGGTCCGCATCGGCCTCTGGGCGGGTTTCGAGATAGTCGATCGTCCGCATCAGGTCGTAGACATATTCGCCCCAGACCTTTACGATGCCTTTCTCCTTTAGCGCCTGATTCAGATCACCTTCCCGCCCCCCGTGATAAGGTCGATCAATGCTGACGACGAAAAAACCCTTATCCGCCCACCGCGGCAACAGATCCATCGGCTGCAGCAAATCCTCTTTGACATTTGGACTGCCGGGCATACACAAAATAACGGGTAGAGGTCTAGACAAGGCCATTTTGGAATAAACTACCAGGGCGGGAATCCAATCGCGGTAGCGGCCCTGGAAACGGACTTTTTCGAAGACCAGATCCCTTTGGGTCCAACGCTCGACAATGGTCGCTGCAAGGGGATTGCGGAAATGCGGAACGGCCAGCACTTGACGTAGTGTTTCCACGTCGAGCACTGGCCGCTTCTTTTTTTCACTACAACTGCAAAATGCCCCGGCCAGCCCTATGCAATAGACAAATAACCAGAGCGATAGTCTACTCACTCTGTTTGGCTACCATCTCCAAATCATGGTCCACCATCAGTCGGACCATCTTCTCAAAACTGGTCTCCGGCTTCCAACCTAGCTTTTCACTGGCTTTCGCCGGATCGCCCAAGAGGATATTGACCTCAGCCGGGCGGAAAAAGCGCTCGT
>DQLG01000197.1 GCA_015660315.1 Candidatus Latescibacterota bacterium | reverse complement strand
CTCCCGCCACTATAATAGCTATCGCCAAGGGTCTGGACGGGATCGCTTTATCGCCGCGACCTGGGAAAAAGATCTACCCATCCCAACCACGAGCAAGCCTTATAAAAAACCGCCCACGGACGAGCTACGCACCAAACTCACCGACTTGCAATACCAGGTCACCCAGGAAGACGCAACCGAGCGGCCTTTTCGCAACGCCTATTGGGACAATAAAGTGGCAGGAATCTACGTTGATATAGCATCCGGTGAGCCGCTTTTTAGCTCCACGCATAAGTTCAAATCCGGCACTGGATGGCCGAGCTTCACGCAACCACTTGAAGCCGAACACATCGTCGAACACAGCGACAATGCACTTTTTATGACCCGTATCGAAATCCGCAGTAAATTTGGCGATTCACACCTCGGCCATGTATTTGAAGACGGTCCGGCACCAACGGGGTTGCGCTACTGTATAAACTCGGCATCGTTACGCTTTGTGCCGACGGAGCAATTGGCCGATGAAGGGTATGGAGATTATCTACCACTCTTTGAATAACGTGATACACTGGTTGCCTCGTAATTGATCACGGGGCAACCAAATCCTATATTTCCTCCCACCTCCCCATGCTCTTTTTTGCCAATCGCTATACCCTGTGTCATCAAGCCCATTATGAGTTTATCGGGCCAGGGACAAAGCACCGTGCGCGAAGAAGCCGATATAGCCAAGAGTTGGCACGACGGTGAGCAGGGCGGTCGCGCCGGGGCGGGCACCGTGATCATAGAGCATTTTGTCGATTTTGACTACGAGATCACCCTGCTTACCGTGCGCCCATCGGCCATATGCGAGTCGTGGCAACCACAGCCGATGAGTGACAAGGCCCACACTGAAGCGGAACATATCGCCCGCTCAATCACCGACGGCCTGGGCGGCCGCGGTTTATTGGGCGTCGAACTCTATTCATCGCCTGAGCTATCTGCAGCGGTTTAGCATCCCTACTAGATAAGGCGTCTGCGGTTTCCGCCCAATTATGGCAAAACCGCAGACGCCGTTTCCTTTTCTCACCACCTCATCCTCTACAATAAAACACGACTTCTAAGATTGTCCGATCTCAGGTTATTTCCCCCCATCGTGCCAAGACATGCTCTCGCCTCGCACTAAGCGCGAACGGATTTCATGGGCTCCCGGCCATTCTACAGGCAAGTCGCCATTGGCAACCATTAGGTTCAATGGGTTGACCCGCGTCTTTAGGGGTAGGTGAATGCGCTGTCGCTTTCGCGCAGATTCAAACAACGCCATCATCACTTCCTGCACTGCCCGCCCCCTGTCACCACCGCTGATCGGCGACTCGATTTTACCTTCAACCCAATCAATCGCCTCTTGGCACTGATGCGCCCAACTATCGTGTATCGGCGCATCAACCTCTTGCCACCCCTCAGTTGAAGCATTGAGATATCTGCCCGTGCCAAATTCGCAGTTGTAACGGGCGGAGGGGCCCTCGGGCATATACATCGGCGCGTCGCTGGGCACTTCACTATCGGGCAAGCGATCGGTGCCAAGTTCCATAATGCCCTCCGAGCCGATAATCCGACACCCCTGGCCAAGACCGCCAACCAAATTTCCCATGATAAGAATATTGGCGCCATTCGCACAACCGGCCACCCCCATACAGGCATCTTCAGCGGGCAAACCGCGCTCGACAAGTTCAGTAGTCCGCTCCACAGCACCCACCACCCACTCCACCTCAGGTTCATCCATCATAAAAAGCGCCAGACGGATATTGTGTGAGTTGGTATTGAGCAGGTTTCCCCCGCAAGCTAGCTGAACTTGGCTGACTTTTCCGATAACTCCCTCCCGCACTAGCGCGCGTGCCCTGAGCCAGACCGCATGGTGCGGCCGCTGATAGGCAATGATGAGCTTCACATCATTACGCGCGCATGCAGTCAGCATGTCGTCGGCCTCGCGCAAATCAACCGCCATTGGTTTTTGGCAGAGTATCGCCTTGGGGCGCCTAGCCGCAGCGGCGATTACCATCTCTGCGTGCATTTGGTGCCAGGAGCACACATCGACGAAATCCGGCTGTTCTTTATCGAGCATTTCGCGATAGTCGCCATAGCGGTGTTCTTCGCCGACTGCGAAAAAGTCACCGTATTCTTTTTGCGCATCGAGATTGGTATCGGCTAAAGCACCTATTTCAGTAGGCTGTCCTTCGACTCCCAACCAGCCACGTGCATGTACGCGGCCAATAATGCCGCAAGCGATCACTGCGGTGCGGTATTTTGCCATAATATCCTCCTGTACTATTTAACTTGCATGGGCGATCATAGACTCTACATATTTTTGTTATGAGGATCTAGTCTAATAAAGAAGCGCATGCCTCGCCAATACTGGTGTTTTCTCATAAAAAATATACCCGCAAGATGCACTATGCCTGGCTTAAAATAGAGATTGAGAACGGATTAACTCATCGGCTTAGGTTAATTTTGTCGGCGACTTGCCGAATATGCAAAAGTGCCCTAAATTACTCTAACACATTGTCTTATAAAAAATTAGACGAATTCCAACTCGACTAGACAAAACGCAAAGCGAAATGCCGCGTAGAGTTATCTCGTGCGGCGACCATAAAAGGGGCCGCGCAGATTAACAACTGCATAGCCCCTTTTGTTTTTCCCGCCCCGACCTTAGAGGACCGATGCCCCAACCAGAATCCGCAGTGCAAAACGAAGTGCCAATAGCCCCTCGTAGCGATATTCGCAATGTCGCCATTATTGCCCATGTTGACCACGGGAAAACCACCCTTGTCGATGGCATGCTCAAACAGAGCAATGTCTTCCAAGCGCACCAGAAAGTCGCCGAACGCGTGCTCGACTCAAACGATCTCGAACGCGAACGAGGCATTACGATTCTGGCCAAAAACACAGGCATACTACACGGCGACACGACGATAAATATCGTCGACACTCCCGGTCATGCCGACTTTGGTGGCGAAGTCGAACGCATTATGAATATGGTCGATGGCGTAGTGTTGCTGATAGATGCCGTCGACGGACCAATGCCGCAGACGCGTTTCGTCTTGCGTCAGGCATTAAGTCGCGGACACAAGGTCGTCGTCGTCGTCAACAAGATCGACCGGCCCGCCGCCCGCCCAGATGAAGTGGTCAATGCGACCTTCGATCTCTTTGTCGATTTGAGCGCCACCGACGAGCAGGCCGATTTTCCGGTCGTATATACGAGGGCCTTGGAGGGCCGCGCAGGCCTCGAACCCGATCAACTAAGCGACAATTTGGAGCCGCTCTTTGACGCGATCCTTGGGCACTTGCCACCGCCGATGATTGTCGTCGACGGACCGCCGCAATTATTAGTGACGACTTTGGAACACAGTTCCTATGTCGGCAAGATCGCCATTGGACGTTTGAGCAGCGGATCCCTGTCCGCCGGCCAAGCGATTATGCACATCAACGCCGAAGGTGAAATGTCTCCGGAGATCGTCGGCCAGGTCTTTATCTTCCGCGACCTCAAACGCGTACCCGTTGAGCAAGTGCACGCGGGCAATATCGTCGCGGTTTCCGGCGTTGCAGCGGTTGGCATCGGCGATACCTTGACCTGCCCGGAGCGACCGATGCCCCTGCCGCCGATCACGGTCGAAGAACCTACCGTACGCATGGTATTTAAGGTCAATGACAGTCCCTTCGCCGGCCGCGAGGGCCGTTTCGTCACCAGCCGCGAAATCCGCAAAAGACTCTTTGACGAACTCGAGAGCAATGTCGCGTTGCGCGTTAAGGACACGGATAATTCCGGCGAATTCATCGTATCCGGTCGCGGTGAATTACACCTGGCCATCTTGCTCGAAACGATGCGCAGGGAAGGATACGAATTGGCCGTTAGCAAGCCCGAGGTCATCTTCCGCAAGAGTGACAACGGCTTGCTCGAACCGGTTGAACGTGTATTCATCGAGGTCCTCAGCGAATACCTGGGCCCCGTCAGCGAAATGCTCGGCAAGCGCCGAGGGCGACTTCAGGATATCCGCCATGGCGATGACGGCATTGTTTACGCCGAGTTCTTTATCCCAACGCGCGGCATTCTCGGCTTTCGTCAGCCCTACCTGAATACCACCCGCGGCACCGGAACCTTCAACACGCTATTCCATGATTATGAACCGGTTGCCGGCGAAATCGATGTGCAGGAGCACGGCTCGCTCATATCCCATGAATCAGGGACATCTGTCGCTTACGCCCTGGAACATCTGCAACAACGCGGCACGTTTTTCATCGGCCCGGGCGAAGAAGTATACGGTGGCCAAGTCGTCGGCCAAACTATTCGCAATGAAGACCTCGTACTCAATGTCTGCCGCACCAAACACCTAACCGGACACCGCGCCTCGCCCAAGGCAATTCTCGATGCGCTTTCGCCGCCGCGCGTTCTCTCATTGGATGATGCGATAGAGTATTTGGACAACGACGAGCTCTTAGAAATCACCCCCAAATCCCTGCGTATCCGCAAAAGGGAATTGCAACACAGCCTGCGCTATCGCGCTGAAAAGAACGCCAAGAAAGAAGCATAGCCCCATGCCCGAGGCACCTGGTACTACATCATTTAATGACCTTTCCCTTAGCGATCCCGTACTCAAGGTACTAGCCGAATTAGGCTACGAGATTCCGACTCCAATCCAAGCGCAAACTATACCGATAGTAAGCGCTGGGCGCGACGTGGTTGGCCAAGCCCAGACAGGGACCGGCAAGACCGCTGCGTTCGCCCTCCCCCTGCTATCGCGGATCGATATGCAACGCCGGCAAGTGCAAGTATTGGTCCTCGCCCCAACCCGCGAGTTAGCCATCCAGGTTGCCGAGGCCTTCCAGCGCTATGCGGCTTATATTCCGGGATTCCACGTTTTACCTATCTATGGCGGCCAAGCCTACGATGGCCAGTTGCGCTCGCTCAAGCGCGGTGTCCATGTCGTCGTCGGCACCCCCGGACGCGTTATGGACCATATGCGACGCAAAACTTTACGCCTCGACAATCTAAGTTGTTTGGTCCTTGACGAGGCCGATGAAATGCTGCGCATGGGATTCATTGACGACGTCGAGTGGATTCTTGAGCAAACCCCAGAAAATCACCAAACGGCCCTATTCTCCGCGACGATGCCCGATCCCATTCGTCGCATCGCGGAAAAACACCTACGTAACCCAGCCCAGATCTCAATAAAAGAGCGCACTTCAGCCGCGGATAAGATCCGCCAGCGACACTGGATGGTCAGCGGCAAAGACCACAAACTCGCCGCATTGACCCGCATTCTTGAAGCCGAGACATTCGACGGAATCCTGATCTTCGTGCGCACGCGAACCATGACGGTCGAATTGGCCGAAAAATTGGCAGCGCGCGGTTATGCCTGTTCGGCCCTGAGCGGCGACATGGCACAAAAACGACGCGAGGAGACGGTAGCACAATTAAAGAAAGGCCGCCTCGACATTCTCGTAGCCACGGATGTCGCAGCCCGCGGTTTGGACATCGACCGCATTAGTCATGTCATCAACTTCGATATTCCCACCGATGTTGAATCCTATGTGCATCGCATAGGCCGCACGGGCCGCGCTGGACGCGAGGGCGATGCTATCCTCTTTGTTGCCCCGCGCGAAAGACGCCTGCTCTATTCGATCGAACGAGGGACCAAGCAGAAAATACCCCTATTAGAACTGCCCTCGACCGAAACGATTAATGACCAACGCATCGCCCGCTTTAAACAGTCGATCACCGATGTCCTCGCGACAGAAGACCTCGGCCGATTCCGCATGATTATTGAACAATACCAGCAAGAACACAATGTGACCGCTCTTGATATGGCTTCGGGCCTAGCCAAAATGGTGCAAGGGGACGAACCCTTGCTGCTCGCGGAGGATGCGCATCGAGATCGGCCCAAACCAGCACGGCAAGATCGGAATCCTTCTCGGCAAAGTAGGAACGAAGTACGGCAAGATCACAGTTTCACCTCCACAGAAGCCGACAAACGCGATACGCGCCCTGCCCGAGATAAAACGACCCCCGCCCCGCCGCCGGAAGCCGGTATCGAGCGTTTCCGTCTCGAAGTAGGCTACGACCACGGCGTCAAACCCGGCAATATCGTTGGCGCCATTGCCAATGAAGCCGAACTCGATAGCGCCCATATCGGTCGTATAGAAATCTACAACGACTACAGCACCATTGATCTGCCGGAGGGCATGCCCAACGACCTCTTAAAAGTCCTAAAAAAGGTATGGGTCTGCGGCCAGCGACTGCAGATTACACGTGCAGATGGCAAAAAGCCCAACCTAAAACAGGTCGAAAATAAAAAAGGGCATTCGAGAAAAACACAAGCACCGACACCGGCCAAGAGAGACTCAGCGGATCGTCCCGCTAAAAATAAAAATCCACAAAAAGAACACGCCATAAATTCAGTTAAAGATAAAAAGAAGGTATTTGCGCCAACGGCCGAGGCAGTCGGCAGTGTGCAAAATGAGCGCGCAGCAATTTCCGATGGATCAAACCACAGCAACAATAATATCTCGACGACATCTGCCTCCCCTGCTACTATAGATAAAAAGGTCATTGCAGAGATTGCGGATGCAGGGGTTCGCGACAAAGAGACTACTCCTTTAATAGCAAGCCCCGATGTTAGTCGCCAAAACATCGTTAAAACGATCGATACTACCAAAAAAAACACAGCATCTCCAGCAACAAAGAGCAAGAAGGCCAGGACCAAAGGCCGCACCCCCGACGGCAAAAAAGACCGTCACAGAAACAGAAAAAAAGCTTAAACAACCCCGCTTTTCTCTAGATCGCTCGATCGCCCCCCGTTCCCTTGGAACGTTGTATGCCTACCCATTTCCTGCGAATGGTCCGCCAATTCGACCGTGATTTAGCGCTATTTATGTTTGCCTCCGCTCTAGTCGGCTTTTGCCTCTTCGGCGGTATTTTTTCTCTATTGTTTAACTTATATCTGTTGCGCTTGGGCTACGGCCCTGTCTTTGTTGGGCAAGTCAATGCCATAGGCTCCTTGGCCTTTGCCCTTGCCAGCCTGCCCGCCAGCTTTATCGGTAGCCGCTTCGGCAATCGCCGCAGCATGATCCTCGGTCTTTTCCTCTCGGTTATTGGGCATGGGTTAGTTAGCCAGGCGGGTTT
>DQLG01000708.1 GCA_015660315.1 Candidatus Latescibacterota bacterium | reverse complement strand
CTCCAAGCGCGCACCATAGGGATCGCTTTTGTATAGCTATCAATTTTGAAATGACACGAAATATGCTTGGCCCCGGCGATCGCCGCGCACGCAAAAAAATCGCGGTCCGAATCCAATCCGGTGAAGGTCTGTACCCCGATCGAGACGATGCCCACCTCGGCGTCCTGGTACGTCTTGACGATATCCTTCCAGCCTTGGGGGTCGTTGAAGTCGGCGTGTACGGCGCAGACCTCAATCGTGTTGACGCCGATCGCCTTTACTTTTTTAGCCACTTCGGCGTTGTCCTTGAAATGGCGGAAACAGAAACTCTGTACGCCGTAGTCCAGTGCTGTGCCCATGTAATATCGCTCCTGCGTATGAGGTGGATCTCGTCAGCGAACCCTAAAGAAAAGCCAAGCGGCACTTTTCTTCAATAGGACACATACCACAGCAACGCGCTGCAGCAAAAAAAGACGCGTTTGACCCTTCCTTCGACCTCTATGGCGGTGGCGGCTTGGTCTCCACTATGCAAGATCTTGCCATTTTTATGCATGTCCTTTTCCCGGGCCTCGACGCAAGCGTAGCGATCAGCGCCAACCGGGCTGAGACCGAGCAACTTTGGCGCCTGCTCGAGAGCACTAGCGCCACTGTAGGAAAGGCGGCCAAGCACAACGGGCAGTAGCGCGAAAACAGGATCGAACGACGAAGGCCATCTTGACCGCAATACTATACGAACTCATGCTATTTCGGTATATTCCCCTGCGTTCGCAGAGATGCACCCCAGCTCGCCATCCTACAATCGGAATCCATAATAAACGCCACAGCACCCGATAAAGCGGGCTTCTGTCCGGATCGCCTAGCCCGCATTCGCCCCGCCATGCAGCGCTATATCAACGAGGGTCTCTTCGCCGGCATCAGCTACGCTAATCGCAAGGAATGGCGCCATCACACACCGGGAACAGGTCGGTTTCGCCGATCCTGTAGGCGGCACGCCGATCACAACGGCTACTCTCTACCGCGTCTATTCGATGACAAAGCCGATCACGGCGACGGTGCTGATGACACTGCACGAGGAGGGGCGCATTTGGCTGGGGCGGTGCCGCCAATACCAATTTCTGGGTAGATCCGGTCGAGGCGATCATCGGT
The DNA here is from genome assembly GCA_015660315.1 of Candidatus Latescibacterota bacterium. Taxonomy (GTDB): domain Bacteria; phylum Latescibacterota; class UBA2968; order UBA8231; family UBA8231. Next base: position 6,269 of record DQLG01000708.1, on the reverse strand, counting down.
GTCTTTATGACGCAGAAGATGACGCCTCCGGAAACGCCGCAGCTCGATTTCCAATCACTGGCGTACCAGGCGCTGGTAGATTGAGCCGCAGCCGCCAAACAAAATGCAAGGCAGCCTGGGCCTATCCCTCCATGCACAAGGACGTGATGCCGTGCTAAACAGTCCCGACGCCTGGCCGATGAAATTAATCTAGCCGATAGGAACATCCTCCCATGATCACTTTCTTCGTCGATTATCAATGGTCAAAGGGCAAACCCAAGGGAGTCTCGCCGATCGATGAGCCCAAAGGAAAGACACACTTCCGATTGCTCGATGTCGATGGCGGCGTGCGCTTGGAACAGTTCGACGAAGCCGGCAAGTTCGTGCGACTAGTTTACTGCCCGCAGGATGACGCTATCGCCGGCACAAGCTATGAAACCTCAAATGACCGCCTGCACAAAGTTCGTCGTTCCAACGACGGTGCCGTGCGGTTCTATGACGAATACCAATGGCCGGACGGCACCTATTCCGACGAGGCCTATCCGCAAGTCAAGGTCTTCAATGAGCACGGCAGGCTTATTGCGCAACACCGTCCCGAGCGCATATCGGAATCCGCCTGGGACATCCACGTGTTCGACGCGCTGGGCAAACGACGCGTAGTGCTGCACCACACCGACGTAAACGGGACTGAGCCATGCACGATACACGAGGAGTGGATAGAATAGAGATGGACCGCATCGAATCCTGCAGGGAAAAGTACCGACTACCCACCCCGCGATTGAACACCAGCAGCTATTGCAAGCTACCGCGTTGGAAAAGACCGTGCTTTATTGCTATATATTAGTGGCGACCCACATCGATAGAAAAACTTCTTTTGCGGAGCCCGACACGCAATGACCTTTATTCTGCCCTTCGGCCAAGCCCACGGTGACCAGGCTTGGCGCACCGGCCCGAAAGCCGCCCGGCTCTCCGAATTGAGCACCGCCGGCTTTCGCATCCCGGCCGGTTTTGCCATCACCACCGACGCACTCGACCACTTCCTGGCGAGCAATGGTTTAACCGATGAAATAGCAACCGCGCTCAAGCGCTTCGACGAGTTGCGTTTTGATGAGCTTGGCAACGAACCGGCCCACCTGCGCGAGCGCCTGACCGGCGGCGACCTGCCCGAAGACCTAGGCGACGAATTGCGCCGCATCCTAGGCGAGTTGGGCGACGGCCCGGTCGCCTTGCGCTCGTCGTCAACGCTCGAAGACCGCGCTGACTTCTCCTTCGCCGGCCAACACGACTCCTGCTTGAACTTGCAAGACTTTGACCAATGCGCCGCGGCGCTGAAGACGGTCTGGGCCTCGCTCTATAGCGACCGGGCGATATCGTATCTGCGCGCATTGGACCGATCGACGCAGCCCTTGCGCATGGGCGTCATCCTGCAAACGCTGGTACCCGCACAAACCGCCGGTGTCGCCTTCACCGTACACCCCGTAAACGGCGACTATGAGCAGGTCTATATCTCCGCCGCACTAGGTCTAGGCGAAAGCACGGTCTCTGGAGAAGTGACGCCGGACGAGATCCTCGTCAGCCGCACAAAACGCAAAACGCTGAGCTATACCGTCGGCGCCAAAGCCTCCAAGGTCGTCGCCGACGAAGCGGGCGGCACGCGCCAGGCTGTCGTCGGAGCAGACGATCAGCAGGCACAAGCCCTCGACGAAACGCAAGTCGCGCAGATCGCGGAGCTGGCCCTGAACGTGGAGGAACAGATGGGCAATAATCCTCAGGACGTGGAATGGGCTTATCGCGACGGCGAGCTCTTCCTATTACAAGCGCGGCCGATGGTGCAAAATGCTGGACAGGGTCTCACCTGGCAGGCGCCCATCCCCGGCTCGCACTGGCGGCGTAACTGGCGTCTCGGCGAATGGCTGCCCGGGGCGGTGACACCGCTCTTTTCCTCCTGGGTACTCCCCATGCTGGTCGCCGCGCGCGAAAACTTCGGCACCGGGCGGTTGGGCTGGAAGCACCGGCCCGCCTTCTCCATGCCGCACCCCTGGTTTTGCATCGTCAACGGCTATTTCTACACCCGCCAAGACTTTCCCGACTGGAGCAAGGGCAAGGACGGCAAAGAACAGACCGAAGAAGAAAAACGCGCCGAGCGCATGGAACGCATGGAAGGCGGCAAAAAACACCTGCGCAACTGGCACGAGAAACTGCTGCCGGACTATGTCGAACACTTCGCCAAACACCGCCAAGCCGATCTCAGCGCGCGTAGCGAGCGGGAGTTGCTCGGCTTTGTCGAAATGCTGGCCGAAGAAGCCGGCGAGATCTGGTTTATTATCGCACCCATCGGCTACGGTTTCGAGGAAATGGGCTTTAAACCGCACTACGAAGAGAAGATTCCGGAGGAAGGACGCGTGCATTTTAGCGCGCTGTTCAGCGGCTACCCCAGCCGCATCTTCGACGCCCAGCAAGCGCTCTACGAATTGGCGACGAAGGTGAGAGAGCAAGAGAGCCTGGCCGACAAGCTATGCGCTGAAACTCCAATCGCCGACCTACCCGCGTGGTTACAACAGAGCCTGGCCGACTACGCCGCCGAATATGGCCACCAATTGGCCAGCCTCGATTTCTTTTGGCCCACTACCGGCGAAGACCAAGGGCAAATCTGCCAAACACTCGACTTGTTCGCCCAACAAGACCTCGAAGCACCCGAAGCACAACGACAGCGCACGGCGAAGCGCCGTGACGATAACACAGCGGCTGTCCTGGCCCAGCTGACAGACGACGAACGCGAGACCATGGCCGCGCTGATCGACTATTACCAGACCAACGCTTCGGTGCGCGAAGACGCCAACTTCTATTTTCAATTGGGCTGGCCGCTGATGCGCGCTGCAGTCTTAGAATTGGCACAGAGGCTGGTCAAAGCCGGCGTGTTAACAGACACCGACGCCGTATTCTTCCTCGAAAAAGACGAACTGCAAGGCGCGGTAGCCGCACTGGAAAACTCGGCGGCAATTTCACTGCAACAGGTCGCGGCGGGCCGACAGCGCACCTGGCAGGAACAACGCCAACTCGACGCACCGGACATGTTGGGCGAAAAGGAAGAGGAGGACCGTGGCGAAAAGGGCTACTTCGACGATGAAGAAGGGCGCCGGATAATAGCCCAGGGCGTCAGCCCCGGCATCTGCCGAGGACGAGTGCGTATTGCACAGCCCGGCGACAAGGTGGTGCCGCTAGAGAAGGGGGAGATATTAGTAACGCACGCGGCCAGCCCGCAGCTGACGCCATTGATGCTAATGGCCGGCGCGCTGGTCGTCGAAGTCGGCGGCGGCGCCAGCCACTCCTCGTTGGTCGCGCGTGAATTGGGCTTGCCGGCGATCGTCGATGCGCCTCAGGCCATACAGGTGCTCACAGACGGTATGTTGGTCGAAGTCGACGGCGCGCGCGGCGTGTTGCGGATAATTGAAGAGTGATACTCACAGGACGCAATAATCGTAGAGACGGCGGACGGCACATTAGCTCAGCGCAAAAGCGCCAACAACAAAGACCCGAGTAACGCTTACGCCGGCATCCGCCGCCCCGAATGCGCCCGACCAACCACCGCCGTTTCTTCGCGCCGGCCGGCGATCACCCGCGCACCAGCATCGATATTATCGGCGACCGTCTCCGGCGTCGAGGAATGCAAAAACGCCACGCCATTCTGCAAGCAGGCGGCCTTGACTCGCTCATGGGTCTCCTGTATCAGCGCCGGCCAGGGCTGCGGCATCTTGCGATAGCCCAGGGACAAACTCAAATCCCCCGGCCCCATCTCGGCAAAACCAATACCGGGCACCGCCAATATTTCCTCGATATGCGGCAGCGCCGCCGGCGATTCGATCTTGATCCCCAACAGCAATTCGCCTTGCGGGTTGAGCGGCCACGGATCGGCTTTGGCCAGGTATTCATCGCGGTCGACGCCCCAGACTTTCGCACATACCGACTCCGAACCCACCCCGCGCCTGCCCTGCTGTAAGCTCTCGCCAACTCCGATCTCGTTGACCGGATAACGGCAACTCTCGACAAAGGCCCTGACCGCGGCTGCCGACTCGGCCTGACACAATAAGATCCCGTGCACGCCACGCGCCAAAAGTTGGCGAAATTGCCAAGCGTTAAAGCGCACGATCTCCTCTGAGACCGCCTCGACCGGCGCCTCGACGATCACCGTCGGCGTCCGGTGTCCGCTGCGCGTCGGCCCCCCGTCTACTAAGCCGCGCAAGTACTCATCTAACCCGGCCATATCAAACGCCCCGTGCTCCATGCCGACATTGAAATAGTCGGCCCAGGTCGCCGCATCTTCTTTGCCTTGCGCATAGGTCAGCACATGCCCTACATGCTCACCCGTATAATAGACGGGCTGGTCCTCGGCGAGCAGTTCGATCGTGCGATTGATTCTAGTAGCCATATACCACCTTTCCGCTATCTCAGCCAAGCGCTCACTCCGCCTCACAACCACAGCCCCGCCCCGTCGGGCAGAATGGCGAGCACGGTTCTCATCGACTTATACTTTTAGTTCCACGAATCGACCCCCAATAACTTCCGCCCCAACTCCGTCAACTCCGCTGGCTGCTGATGCGTATGTTCCCTATCTCTCGGGTCACCGGGCCAATTGGCCTGTGGCCGCCGCTCTTGCCAGCTCTCGACCCGCCGATCACGCGCCTCCCCCCCGTCTTCGGGTGCCGGCGACATGGTAATATACTGCGCCAACCGCGGCTGGTCGGAGCGATTGTGCCCGTTGCCGTGCGCTAACAAGCGATGCCAGATCAACAAGTCCCCCGCCTTGCCCGCGATCGACTTGACCTCCAGTCCTTCTAGGTCGGGCCGCTGCGGGTTGCGATCTTCCGGCTGGGTCTTGACCCATTCGTCAAAGATTCGTTGAAAACCCGGCACACACTGAAACCCGCCCTGCTGCTCCGAGGTATCCGCCAAATACAGTACGCCCTGCACGCCAAAAGAAACCGGCTGTTGCGAAGTATCCGTATCCCAGTGGATCATGCCCTCGTTGCACCACTCAGGTTTGTCCTCGCGTGCCGGCGGTTTCATATTCGCCCGGTCCAACGAAACCCATAGCTTTTCATTGCCCCAGATCTCGGAAAAAGCTTGGTGTACTTTGGGGTACTGCCGATTGTCCCACAGCGCCTGATGCTGATAGATCTCGACCATGCCCGCCGCCGATATCGGCGAACACTTATCCTCCCGCGAATAGGGTTTATACTTATACCAAGCCTCCCGGTCTTCGCGGTCAATCTCCAAAAAGTCCCAAATCACGTCCACCATCGCATCGAGATTTTCCTGCGGTACGGCTTCCTCCACCACCACATAGCCATTCTCCTCCCAGAACACCCAATCCTCTTTGCTCAATACCGGCATATTCTCTCCTCTGACTATTGCTTATTTTTCATTTGAAAATGTTTATTGCATCCAGATGTTCAGTGCAAGCAGGGTCCGGACGGTCCGGTCACTAGGCGCGTTTCCGGGCGTTTTTAGTCCCCGGGCCATCGCTCCTAGGGTCGCGTCGCGCCCACCGACCGGACCTCGGGGACTTTAGGTTTCCACTGGAGTCTATAAAATGGATGAGGGGTAAAGGCGATCATCAAGTCCGAAACATCACTTCCCTCACCCTTTAAGGCAAAACTAAGCCACTTATAGAAAAGAGAGGATATAAGTAAGAAGAACGACCTTGGAAGGGTGCCCGAAGCTCATTTTCTTCTCACCCTCAACTCCACTAGCTCTGAGCAAAAACTACAGCATCACTGGCGAATGCCCACCCATTGCACTACTACCCGTACACCATTTGTATCAACGCCCGTATATACCCAATAGCATAGGCCTTGCCGTGCATATTATCGTATCCCTTCGGCATCTTCGGCGTATGGTCCATCATAAACGGCCCATTAAAACCGTTGTCCCGATACACCTCCATCGCCCGCCGCATATCCACCTCGCCCTCGTCCATAAAAACCTCGGTGAATCGCGGCAATTGCCCGCGCACATTGCGAAAATGCACCCAGGCGATCACCCCCTTCGACGCCATCTCGGCGATCGCGTCATAGATCTTTTCCGGCCCCAGCAACTCCGTCATACAACCCTGGCAAAAGAGCATGCCATTGTTGCCGCTCGGTGCAAGCTCGAAAAAGGTCTTGCGAAACTGCTCCAGCGTCGAGCAAATCTGCGCCACACCGCCCAGCGGCTCGGGGATCGGCGGATCGTCCGGATGCAGCGCCATACGCACCCCGGCCTTTTCCGCCGTCGGCACCGCCGCCGTGAGG
>DQLG01000604.1 GCA_015660315.1 Candidatus Latescibacterota bacterium | reverse complement strand
CGTTCGGGCGGTATCGGCTTCTACCAGCGTGCGCAACCTTTTTTTATCGGTCTAGTCTTCGGGTATTTCACCGGGATCGGTCTGTCCTTCTTTATCGATATGATCTGGTTCCCCGGGCAGGGGCACCCCCTCTACGGGAATTAGGAGATGGCGGAAGACCCTAAAAAAGAGCCCGAGCGGCTACAACTGATCCCCGACGACCTCAACTTCGAGCCGGGTTTCAATATTAAGACCCTGTGGGCGGCGCTTTTCGTCGGCTTTATCATGCTGCCAGGCGCGATCTATCTGGGGCTGGTCACCGGCCAGAGCATGGCCGGCGGCGCCGAGTGGGTGACGCTGATTCTCTTTATAGAGATCGCCAAGCGCTCCTTTGTCCGACTGCGCCCACAAGAAGTAATTATACTCTATTGGGTCGCCGGCGGCTTGGTAATGATGGGCGGTAAGCTCGGCACCGGGGCCGAGCTTTTTGGCGGCCCTTTCGGCGGGTTGATCTGGGACCAATATCTGATCCAATCGCCGCAGGCCGATGGCTTACACCAGTATATTCCCGACTGGGTCGTGCCGCCGCGCGGCTCACCCGCGCTAGATGGACGCTCCTTCCTACACCCCGACTGGATTAAGCCGATCGCCTTGCTGTTGACCGTCATCGTCATGATGAAAATCAACAGTCTGTCGCTAGGCTATGTGCTCTTCCGCATCACCAACGATATTGAACGCCTGCCCTATCCGATGGCCACGGTGCAGGCCGGCGGCGCTACCGCCCTGGCCGAAAGCTCCGGACCAAGGGAAGGCTGGCGTTGGGAGGTCTTCAGTATCGGTGCCTTTATTGGCGTTATCTGGGGCCTGTTCTACGTCGTCATTCCCACCGTCTCGGGCATCTTCCTCACCGAGACGGTCACGATCCTACCTATCCCATTTATCGATCTGACCATCTCGCTCAAAGAAATGCTGCCGGCCGGCATTATGGGCATCGGCACCGATATCGGCCACGTGATGGTCGGCTTCGTACTGCCCTTCTGGATCGTCGTCGGCTCGTTCGCTGCCGCCTTCCTAGTCAACATCGTCATTAACCCCGTGCTTTATTCTTTCGAGATTTTGCACACCTGGGAACCGGGCATGTCGGCTATCCCGACGCAGATTGCCAACTCCTTCGACTTCTGGCTGAGCTTTTCGATAGGCGGCGCGATCCTCGTCGCAGTGATGGGTTTCGCGATGGTCGGGCAGACCATGTGGAGATTGCGCGGGGCCAAACGCGCGAGCGCGAAGGAGGAACTGCCCGAGGGGCGCGGTGATATCCCCATCCCCACCGCGCTCGGCGTCTGGGCGGTGAGCACGGTGGGTTTCATCTTATTGGTCTGGTGGTTAATCCCGTCGTTCCCCTGGTGGATCAGCGCCTTCTTCGGTTTCGTCTGGACACCGATCTACTCCTATATAGGTGCGCGCATGATCGGGCTGACCGGTTCGCCACAGGGTGCGTCCTTCCCCTATCTGCGCGAAGGCTCCTTCTATCTGTCCGGCTACCAAGGCGCAGCGGTGTGGTTCGCGCCGATCCCGCTGTTCAACTGGGGCTTCGAGGCTGCAGTCTTCAAACAGCTCGAACTGACCCGCACGCACTTCGGCAGCATCGTCAAGCTCGCCGTCGTCGCCTTGCTGATCATGTTCGTCTGCTCGTTTATCTTCTGGTCCTTTATCTGGAAGCTCGGCCCGATCCCCTCTTCCGCCTACCCGTATGTGCAAAAGTTCTGGCCCTTCCACGCGACAATGCAGGCCTTCTGGGCCAAGTCTACACTAGCCGAGGGCGGCAACGAGCTGATCAAGACGATCATCCGTTGGGAGTATGTGCTCACCGGTGTCGTCGGCAGCGCCGGCATGCTCGGCGTGCTCTCGCTCCTGAAATGGCCGGTGGCGCTCTTCTACGGATTTATCGGCGGCGTCGGCGCCTGGCCGCATTTTCTGCTGCCCAATTTCATCGGCGCGATGCTCGGTCGTTACCATTTTCAAAAGCGTTTCGGCGCAGAGCGCTGGCGCGCCTATACGCCGATCCTGTTAGCGGGCTATTCCTGCGGTATGGGTTTGGTGGGCATGTCGTCGATCGCGCTGGCGCTTATTTCGAAGGCGGTGTCGAGCATCGTTTTCTAAAGAGACAAAATGTGAATATGAAGTTGAGCTAGCTCAGGAATAGGCTTGAACAGTGGAGCGCTACTCTCAAGGGTGTAGCAGAGGGTCTGGGGGCGACCTACGGGCCCAATCTCCCCAAAGCCATCGCTCGAAACATATCGCCCCGATCGCCTTGTGCCAATACGCCACCGCCGGCGTATTCTACAACAACTGCCGCACCTCCCATAAACCGCAAAATTGATCAAAGGCCTCACAGGCTGCCGCCTAGCCCACACCCTGCCGTTGGTATTGCCGCAGGACAAAAACTCGCCCATATCATACGAAGGCTCCGCCCGCTCCCCGTATTACCTAACCAGAACAAAACCCGCCGTCAGATAATCAACGCCCATCACAAATGGATAGCCCCGCTATTTTGGCTCGGGCTACTGGTCTTCCAGCGGCGTCTCCAGATGGTTCGTCCGCCAGTATTCGGCCAGTCCTCTTCGGTAGCCTGCAGCAAATCTATTTGCATTGTCTTTCCCCGATTAAACGTTACCGCAAGAAACGAGGTCGTTTACGATATCCAGGGCCAACAGGTCTGCCTACTCGCCGAGGGGCCACGCGCGGCGAGTGTCACCAAGTCGTCTGGGACCGCCGCGACCAACATGGACGATCGCTGGCCAGCGGCGTATACTTGTACCGACTGCGCGCAGCAGACCGCAGCGAAATGCGGAATTATTTTTTTAAATAGCATAATAGCATAGATGAAGAAAGGCCGCTGCGGATGACCGATGCCCAACACCTACTTACCGACGAAGCAATCCAACGCTTTATCATCGACGGCTATATGCTGGTCCACACCGACTTCAGCGAGCCCGTGCATCAACGGATCTACGACACGATCGAGGACGTCTTCGAAAAAGAAGGTAATGTCGGCAACAATATCCTGCCGCGCGTACCCGAAATCGCCCGCATCTTCACGCACGCCAAAATGCGTGGCGCGCTGACGAGCCTGCTCGGCCCCGACTATCTACTCAACCCCCACCGCCACTGCCATCTCAATCCACCCGGTTCCAAGGGCCAGACCTGGCACAAAGACTGTTATGTATTCGACCACAATATGCGCCAGCCCCGTTTCCACTGGCTATTGGCCCTCTACTACCCGCAGGACACCAGCGAGGACATGGGCCCCACCGGCATTCTGCCCGGCGTGCAAAACTGGGAGACGATCTCTGATCACAACCCCGCCGAGTGCAACGAAACACCCCTGCCCCTGACCGGCCCGGCCGGCACCGTGGCGCTGGTCCATTTCGATGCCTGGCACCGAGCCATGCCCAATCTCAGCGGCAAAAAGCGCTATATGCTTAAATTCCAATTTGCACGCATGCAACGGCCGAGCGCGCCTACCTGGAATTGCCGGAGCACCGACTGGGCACCCGACGACGCGCACCGCGAGGTTTCGCTGGACGTATGGAATTGGCTTTGCGGCAAAGAAACTACAACAGCCTCTGCTGCGGGCGATACGATCCAACTGCTGGACCGTCTGGAAACAGGCAGTGAAACCGAACGCCTGCGCGCCGCCTACACCCTCGGCTCGTCGGGTACGGAGACGGTTGAGGACCTGCTCGCCGCCCTCGGCCGAGAGGCCCTGGCCGTCGAAGACCGCGTCGAAGCCAAGACCCCCGACAACGCGCACGGCACCAATCCCACCGCTCTGCGCGCCGCGCAAGCGCTGCTCGCCGCCGGCCCCGGCGCATTACCGCAACTGATCACCGCCCTGTCCGACAAGCACTGGCTAGTCCGCACCGCCATAGCCGACGTCCTGGCCACACTCGGCCCCATTGCGGCAGATGCCGTACCCGCCCTCGGCCAATGCCTGTCCGACGAGCACTGGTGGGTGCGCCGCGGCGCGGCCGAAGCCCTCGGACGCATTGGCGAAGCCGCGCACCCGGCACTGCCCGCACTGATAGAAACCGCGCACGACGAAGACCGCCGCGTGCGCCGTGCCACTACTCTAGCTCTCGCGCAACTCGGCACCTATGCCGACGGGGTCGAAACGGCCCTCTGCGCAATCCTCAACGACG
>DQLG01000629.1 GCA_015660315.1 Candidatus Latescibacterota bacterium | reverse complement strand
CGGGGCCAATGTCGCTGCGACCTGAATGCTCGCAGCGACATTGGCCCCAGAAGAAGGTCCAAGCAACAACCCCTCCTCCCGAGCCAGACGACGGGCATAGTGAAAAGCCTGCTCGTCTTCCACCTGCACCACCTCGTCAATAAGCTCGCGATCCAATACCTCCGGCACAAAACCCGCGCCGATCCCCTGAATACCGTGCAACCCGGCCTCTCCACCCGAGATCACGGGGGAACGCTTTGGCTCTACGGCAATTAATAAAATATCCGGCAAAGCCTGTTTGAGCACACTACCCACTCCGGTAATCGTCCCCCCCGTACCCACGCCGGTAATAAAGGCGTCGAGTTTGCCCTCCACCGCCGCAAGGATCTCGCGAGCGGTACTCTGGCGGTGTGCTTCGGGGTTGGCCGGGTTAGCAAACTGTTGCGGAATAAACACCCGCGCCGGGTCGGCTGCTTTGATCTCGTCTGCCTTGCGAATTGCCCCGGGCATATCCAACTCCCCAGGAGTCAATACGATTTGCGCACCATAGCTGGCCATTACTTGGCGCCGTTCCAGACTCATGCTGTCAGGCATCGTAAGCACCAGGCAATAGCCCAGTGCCGCCGCCGCCATCGCCAAAGAGATGCCGGTATTTCCGCTGGTCGGCTCGACAATCGTCATCCCCTTGCTGAGTCGGCCATCCGCTTCGGCTGCGCGGATCATACTCGCGCCGATGCGGTCTTTGACACTGCCGGCCGGGTTGCGCGCCTCGAGCTTGCCATAGAGTTCACAGCCATTCTTCGGTACGACGCGATTGAGACGCACCAAAGGCGTATCCCCAACGGTCTGCAGAATACTATCGACAGTCTTGAGCTTACTCACTCTGCTCCTTCTTGTTCTGTTCTTCTTCTGCTGCTTCCTGATCTTCTGCCTGTTGCTCTTCATCTACGACGGGCACCACCAGCTTGCCCACCCCCGGCAAGGGGCGAGTGAACCCAGCGGTTGTGCCCGTCACAGCCGCATCGCCGGTATCCACCCGCAACCCACCGCCCGTTGTATAGAGATCTCGGTAGGTTGCCGGAATCAATAACACATTGAGCAAGGGTTCGATCTTGGTGATCACATCGTTGACGTCACCCATAAAACTGCGCGGAACAAAAATGATATCATTGTTGTTCAGCACGACGTTTTGCTCTAAGTCGCCGTGCGTGGTAATACGCTTAAAATCGACAGTGAACATTTCCGGTTTGACTTCGCCCGGGCGGATAATGCGAATATCGTCGCGCAAGGCCACCGTGTTCAAACCGCCCGCTTTGCTCACGGCTTCGAGTAGACTGGCATCGCTGGCCAACAAATAGACGTCGGGCTGGTTGACCTCACCGAGCACAACCACCTTTTTGGTGAGCCGACTCGCCCCGGGAACGATAATAATGTCGTCGCCTTGCAATATTGGATTGTGGCTCACATCACCGAAGTTGAGCACGCGCTGCAGATTGAATATATACGCTTGGCCGTCGCGAATGACTTGCACCGCTCCTAACTGCGCGTCGGGGGTCGTCCCACCGGCCTCGAGGATTATATCCAGCAGATAGGTCTTATTCTGTAGGGCATAGCGACCCTGACCTGTTTTATTACCCGCAATCGAGAGCGTCTCGATCGCACCAATAAGCGAGATGACCTTGCTGACGTACTTGGAAACGTGCACATCGATTTTCGGCTCACGCAAATAGCGCTCTACCGCAGCGGTCAATGCAATATCCAACTCACCGATCGTCATCCCCGCAACATACAGGTTCTCCACCAGCGCAAAGGATATATTGCCGTCGGGTCTGACCTCGACCGTTTCGCGCACCAGCTCGACATCGCGCAGTATAAGTTCGAGTTCGTCGCCCGGCCCGACGGTATATTCGGGAAAAGGGCCTCTCTCAACATAACCCCGCCGCAGCGGATCGACCGGCATCACCGGCGCCTCCATCGGCGCGACGACTCTCGGTGGCGGCGACAGATCAACCATCGACGGCGGGCCACCGCACCCGACGCTGCTCAGCAGTATTAGCCCAATGGCCGCAATAGACATGCTCAAGATATTCTTCACGTTTTTCTCACTAAGCCGGCCAATTGCTTACCGCCTCTGAACATTAATTGCCCGAAGCGCAAGCCATAGGCCAGCGGAAAAAGGGGTTGGGGGAGAAAAGGGAATACCTGCAACATGACCGAAGGTCGGGGGAAATAGGTCTGCGCGAGAAATTGCAGCCGCCGAAACAGCCCCTCTACATTGAACGACCAAAGCACATCACCGAGTTCACCATTGCGACGATCGGCAAAAGCCCATTGCAACAGCCACGCTTCGACCTTGGACAAGCCGCGATCCTGCATCCAGGCCTCAAGGGGAGTCGGCAAGGGGCCACGCTCTTGCAAAAAAGACACTCCATAATAAAGCGGGCGTTCTAAATGGCAAGTCCGGGCCGTGACAAAAAGATACGCCCAGTCGAGATCCTGATCGATCAGCAACCGCAAATCGGCGAACCACGAGAGCCGACGATAACTGTGCCGAAGCGCATGCACCACGGTATAGAGCACCATATCCTCCAAGCGAGGCACAGACATTTCGACGCCTTCGACCTCACACACCCGGCACCCCGCCCAGATCTGCTCCACGCTCAACTGCCCCGCATGACGACGGGCGGCTATGCGCTCGCAATGAAAAAGGTCGGTATGCAAATCAATGAGCAACGCCCCCTTGGCATAGAGATCGTCATAACGGTCCGGCGATGCAAAATCCATAGCCGCCAGCGCCGCCGCCGCAACCGAGGCCTGCTGCGGCCGGACCAACAGATCGATATCCCCCATTGGACGGCAACCCGGGTCCGGGTAAAAGGCCAAGAGCGGGGCACCTGGCAATACAACGATCTCAATCCCCCGATGTCTGAATTCAGCAAGCACAAGTTGCAATTCTTGTAAGGCGGCGAAATTATCTGTCGCCCAAGCCCAGTATTCCGTCCGCAAAATATAGTGCGCTTCGCCCGGCATTTCGACTCCAGAGCGAATACAACGCCAATACAGCAGGCCTTCCAACCCTTCTGCAATCGCCAGATCACCCAGAGTCTCCCACTCCTCCTCATCAAAGTCAATGATTTCACAGAGATCTGCGGCGAGCATAGCCCGCTCGAAAGCGCTCTCAACCGTCATTGCAATAAATCGCTCTGACTAAACTCCTCGAGGATCTCTTCCACATCGGCGACTATCTGCGTTTCGTCCGCTTCGTAGGCACTGCGCAAGCCGGCAACGATTTCCACGGTAGTCTGACCGCTTGCGCACAATTCCCAGACGACAGCCGCGGTTTCATTAAAATGATGGACCTGTTGGCCTTTTTGATCAAAGAGCATACCGCCGTCAACCAACTTGCGAAAAGCCAACCCTTTGCGTGCCCGCCAAATTTTGTTGTCCTTCGCCATCAATCGCCACGCATCCGCCGCACCATCTTCATATCATTCGCGTGGCGTTCGGCTTCGGCGATCTTCTCCTCGATCGCACGACAGCTTTCGCCAAGTGCGCCAACTTCGTCATTTGACTTTTGCAACTGCTGCGAGAGCAGCCCGACCATATTGCGGCAAATCCGCTGGCAGATCTCCGAATTGAGCTGCAATACGTGCAAGAATACAGGCGCGGGTATTGCCAAGAGGATACAGTGCGTCGCACAAACCGCCTCTTCAAAGTGGGGCTGTCCACCGAGCAATGCGACCTCCCCCAAAGTCTTAAGCGACTTTATCTGTCCGACGAGTTCGCCACTGACCAGGATCTCCACCTCGCCATTGAGCAGTATGTAGAAGGCTTTCGGCGCATCGCCTTCGAGCCACAGCGAATCACCGGCGGCTACTTGCTTCGACTCGCCCAACTTGACCAGCAACTGCAGGTGACGACCGGACATTTTTTGGAATAAAGGTAATTGCATCAGGCGTTGGATCAATTGCTGTTCCTGGTTTTTCGCGCTGACCTTGGTCATGCGGCCCTCCCTGCCTCTAGCTCATCTTGCAAATCGATGGGGGTAAGCAGTGGCCGGGAACAAGTCTGGTCCCGGCAAACAAAAGCCCTAGAGCCGATCTGCAACTTCCCTTCCAACAAAGGCAATGCCCTTGCGGCCTGATTGGCTCCTGGCTCGGCAGCTACTAAAATTTTATTGGGAGCAAAACGCCGATGCAGCACATCAGCAAAGGCACGACATTCTTCCCGACCTCCGATCAGGGCGACTTCACTCGGCTTGGCGAGGTAAAAATCCAGGGCGCAGAGCATTTGCGACCCCGCGGAAGGAGATCTTCGCAATAATTGCTCAAAAAGAGCCAGTGTTTGTTCGCCCCGCTGCCACAACGCTCGATCCGCTTTCATCGCCCCCAACCGCAATAAAACCAAGGCGCCGATCGAATTACCCGACGGCGTGGCATTATCAAAGGGGCTCTTGCTACGCACGATTAAATCCTTAGCCTCCGCTTCGGCGTAGAAAAACCCACCATCCTCCGCATCCCAAAAGCGCTCGATCATTACCTCCGCCCAATGCTCTGCGGCCAAAAAGAAGCGCACTTCAAAACTCGCCTCGTAGAGATCGAGCAAGCCGTTGATCAGACAGGCGTAGTCGTCCTGAAAAGCCGCAATACGGGCTTGACCATCTTTATAGGTGTGCAGCAACTGGCCATCTCTAACCATATTCTCAAGGATAAAGTCAGCCGCAACCACCGCCGCCTTCAAATAATGCTCTTCACCGCAAACTTGATAGGCACGAGCCATCGCGCTGACCATCAGCCCATTCCAGGCCAGTAGAATCTTGTCATCTCGCTCGGGGGCAATGCGCTGCTGACGAGCGGCGAGCAACACCTTTTGCCCGCGCTCAATGACTTCGAGCAACTGCCCGGCTGGCACCTGTAACACTCGGGCGATATCGGCCAATTCGTTCTCGACATGCAAAATACTGCGACCGTGCTCAAAATTGCCCTCGGGCGACACGCCATAATACCGCATAAAAAGCGCAGCGTCCTGCTCGCCTAACAAATCTTCAATCTCTTCGGGAAACCAGGTGAAATACTTTCCTTCTTCCCCTTCGCTATCGGCATCCTGGGCCGAGTAAAACCCGCCTTCGGGCTGCGTCATTTCGCGCAAGACATAGGCGAGGGTATGCTCGACCACTTGGAGATAAAAATCATCTTGAGTCGCCTGATAAGCTTCGAGATAGACGCAAACCAGCAAGGCGTTGTCGTAGAGCATTTTCTCAAAATGCGGCACCAGCCAATGCTCGTCGGTCGAATAGCGATGAAAGCCGCCAGCTAATTGATCGTTCATCCCGCCTCGGGCCATACTTTTGAGCGTGTGTTCAACCATCGCAAGCACTTGCGGGTCATCACCGCGAATGTGGTGGCGCAATAATAAGGATAAACCCATACTATGAGGAAACTTAGGTGCTCCGCTAAAACCTCCATAAGTG
>DQLG01000003.1 GCA_015660315.1 Candidatus Latescibacterota bacterium | reverse complement strand
CTCGGTAATACCGTCGCGCTCGTAGGGCAGGTCAAAAAACTCGCGCGCCCGCGCCACCAAGTGCAACGACCCGACGACCAACACCCGCCCCTCCGGCCCGGCCAATTGCAGAGCCCGCTGAAAAGCCTGCGCACTCGCCGGCAACGACTCGACCGCCAAAGCCGCCGGCACTAAGGCCAGCAACTCGGCCGGATCTAAGGCCCGAGGGTGATCCGACGAAGTCAGCACGACCTGCGCCGCCACCGGCGCCAGCGCCGATAGCATGCCCGCGGCGTCATGCCCTGCAGCCGCCCCGACGACCAACACCCAGTCTTCACCCAGCCGCTGCAGGTCGCCGACCAACGCCACAGCGCTCGCCGGGTTGTGCGCGCCATCGAGTAATACCAGCGGTGCCTCCCGCGCCACCTCAAAACGCCCCGGCCAACGATGCGTCTCGACCACTCGGCATATCGCCTCATTCGCCAATTCCACACCGAGCACCTGTGTCGCCTGCAATGCCAAACACGCGTTCTGCCCATAGGTAGCCGGCCGGCCGGCAAGCCCACCACGCCCCCACTCGGCTCCGGCCATATGCAACTCGACTTGTCGATCCGCACAAGTCTGCCGCACTAGCTTCGCCACTTCCGGCACTTGCGCCTCAGTGGTAACCAGCGTCTTTCCGGGGCGAATAATATCCAGCTTATCCGCGGTGATCTGCTCAAGTGTATCACCTAAAAACTCCATATGGTCCAAACCGACCGAGGTAAGCACCGCCAGTTCCGAATCCCAAGCGTTGGCCGCGTCATAACGCCCGCCCAAGCCCACCTCGAAAATCCCGAACTCCACACCCTCTTGCGCAAAAAACCAAGCTGCCAGCCCCGTCAACGCCTCGAACTTACTGAACGGACCTAGCCCTTCGGCGGCAAAATTACGCGTGCCGTCGTCTAAGCAGGCGACCGCCTCGGCCCAACGGTCCTTGCCCAATACCTCACCCGCAACCCTGATGCGCTCGCGTTGGGTGTGCAAGTGCGGTGAGGTATACAAACCCACCTTGTGCCCATTGGCCTGCAATAGCGCCGCAAGCAAACTGGACACCGTGCCCTTGCCATTCGTGCCGCCGACGATCAGCGAACGAAAGCGTTGCTGAGGTTGCTGCAACCGAGCTAATAGCGTGCGCATCCTGGGCAGATAATGTTCGACCGGCCCGAAGGATGGACGACCGACCTCCCAGTCGGGCAACACGTCTAAATAGCGCTGGGCGCGAAAATAATCCATATGTATTGGGAATTAGTTAAGAGGTACTTCAACCGCCGCGCGTGTGCATCTCGCGGTGCGGGTCCGCTTGCAACTCTTCGACCTGGAAGAGCGCGCCGCGCTCGGGGTCGCCCGCGCGCTCTTCGGCGCTTCTATCCGTCCGGCCCGTCCACCCCACACGAATCCGTTCGAGCAAGGCCTGCCGGTCTGCTCCCTCGCGCAACAAGGGCTTGAGATCGATGCCCTGCTGCGCGTAGAGGCACAAGTACCATAAGCCGTCGGCTGTCAGCCGGCTGCGGTCGCAGGCCCCGCAAAAAGGCTCGGTGACCGATGAGACGATCCCGAAGCGCGTGCCGTCTTCGAGACGAAAGCGCGCGGCTGGCGCCGCCCCCTGGCCAGTTTCGCGCTCGATCGGCCCATAATGCGCCGCCAGCCGCGTCAAAATCTCGTGCTGCGATACGACCTCGCCCTGCGACCAATGTGTCGCCCCGCCGACATCCATATATTCGATGAAACGAACCTCCGCCCCGACCTCGCGAGCAAATTCGAGCAAGTCCACCAGTTCATCGTCGTTGAAACCACGCATCACCACCGAATTGAGCTTGATCGCATCAAAGCCGACCGTCGCCGCCTGGCGAATTCCCGCGAGCACCTTGGCATGTGTATCCCGCCCGGTCAACGCCTCAAAGCGCTCGGCCTTGAGCGAATCCAAACTAATGGTGACCCGCTGCAGCCCCGCCCGTCTTAGCTCCTCAGCCTGGCGCGCCAACTGCGTGGCGTTCGTCGTCATCGCCAGATCTTCAACCAGCGGTAATCCCGCGAGCCGCGCGACCAACTCGGGCAGGTCTCCGCGCAATAGCGGCTCGCCCCCGGTAAGCCGCACGCTGCGCACCCCAAACTGACAGAAAGCCCGCACGGCCCGTTCAATCTCGTCAAAACTGAGAATGCCCTCTTTCGGCAACCAATCGTAGTCCTCTTCGGGCATGCAATACCGGCAGCGCAAATCGCAGCGATCAATCACTGACACGCGCAAAGAGCCCAGCGGGCGCCCCAAGAGGTCGTGGATCACTGATTGCGCTGGTATTTCAGAGGGCATAAAGGGTATCCGCAAAGTGCAATAACTCTATATGAGACGCGAGTTTAGAATATAGGCATTCCCTAGTCGTGGGCAATGGCGAGCCGCATTTCTCCTCGGCGTATACTTCCCTGGCCCGCAGACCAGCTTTTCCATACAACTTTAACACCTATTGCGACCGCTGGCGCAACGCGACGATCTGCCGCCAACCTACAGCTTCTGGTCGACAAAGCAACTCATCGAGCAACTCGCCGCAGAGCAAGAAGACGGGCGCCAAATCCTACATTAATACCCACCTCATACTGCAAAGAGCCTACCTGCGGCAACTCGTCGTCCCCTCTTATTTACCCAAGCTCTGCAACAATTTCGGCACAGCCTAACAGCGATTGGGCGATCCGGTCCGGTCCGCGCACTACCACAACCAAGCTCGCCTGCTATTGAACTAGGCGTGTCTGAAAAATCGCCCTAACATAGCCACCACGTCCTTGCTGCGAAGAGTTCTACGGGCAATATTAAGGGAGCATCCGTCAAACAAGAGGGCTTCGATGCGCAAGCCCAACGACACCAGCCGAGCCGCAACCGACAGTAGCCAACAAAGAAGAGCAATTGCAACATTTTGGAGTCCGCTCTTGAAAGACCTGCAAACCATCGTCGAACGCGCAACGCAACTCGACCAGACGCATACGCCTTATGTGCTAGCCACCGTCGTGCAAACCTCCGGCTCGGTCTATCGCGGCCCCGGCACCCGCATGTTGGTAGAAGAAGACCTACAGAGCTACGGTTCAATAAACGGCGGCTGCCTCGAAGGAGATGTGCGCGAAAACGCCAAGCAAGTATTCACCGACGGCCACCCTCTCCTACTGCACTACGATGCCACCCCGGAAGATGATATCCTCTGGGGCACCGGCCTCGG
>DQLG01000036.1 GCA_015660315.1 Candidatus Latescibacterota bacterium | reverse complement strand
GGTTTGTCGATGTATTTGAACATGCCGGATCCGCAGCCGAGGGAGCGCCACTATGTCTTCGGCGGGATGTATCTGGCTTTCGCCCTGTGGATCGGACTCGGTTGGGTCGCGATTATCGAGAGCATTCGGGAAAAGCTCGCAAAACTCAGTCCTTCGCTCGTTATCGGCGTCGCACTCTTTGGGCTACTCCTACCGGCGGGCACTTTCGCCAAGCTCTACCATATCCACGACCGCACGGGCGACTATATCGCCTACGACTACGCCTACAATATGCTCATAGGTTGTGAAGAGAACTCGGTCCTCTTCACCAATGGCGACAACGACACTTTCCCACTGTGGTTTCTGCAGGAGGTCGAGGGCATTCGCAAGGATGTACGCGTGGTCAATCTGAGCCTGTTGAACACCAACTGGTATATCAAACAACTGCGTGACCGCGAGCCGAAAATAGACATCCGCTTCGATGATACATTGATCGACTCAGTGCTCACCGACACACAACTCGTCGACCTCTACCGTCGACTTTGGGAGCCGAAGATACCACCGGAATTCAAGAGGATCGGGCTCGATATTGAGGTAAACACCCTCGAAGGCCACGATCTGCTACGCGTCCAGGATATCATGGTCATCAAGATTCTTGGCTGGAACGAGTGGAAAAAACCCATGCACTTCGCCATCACCATCCCCGCCAGCAATCGCGTCGGTCTCGACCCCTTCCTCTCCATGGTCGGCATGACCATGAAAGTCATGCCCCAGCGCAACGACGGGTCCGATCCCGAGGCGCTCCAACACAACCTGATGCACAAATATCGCTTCCGCGGTCTCAACGACCTCGAGATACACAAGGACGAAAACACCACCCGCCTGCTCGGTAATTACCGCGCCTGCGTATTGCAACTGGCGTTGCACTACAAAGACCAGGGGCACAGCGACGAAATGGTAAAACTGATGCGCTGGGCCGAGGAAAATATCTATATGAGCTGGGAGGGCTATTATACAGCCGCCGACCATCTCAGCGCCACCGGCGAACACGCAATCGCGGCCGAATACTTGCACAAATCCACCGACGAATTCATCAAGCTTTACGGTACCGACCCCGTCGCCACCTACGACAATATTATCAGTCTCGCCGGTGTCCTACTCAACGAACCCTATTCGGCCTTTGACCGCGCCGAGGCAATCTACCGCCAGGCCATCGCACTCGAACCGACCCGCTGGCAAGCATATTACGAACTGGCCGCCACCTTGCAAGCCACAGGCGACGTCTCCGGCGCCTTAGCCGTCGTACAACAATACAAAGTCCAGTACGGGGAGCGCCCGGAAATGACCGAAGCCGAGCAGATCCTCCTCAACGCCAGCGAACGCCCCGCCGCCACGGACAGCGCAGCCCTGCCGTGAGCGAGGCCATCACCATCATCATACCGCACTATCGCGCAGAGGTCCTCTACGACTGTCTGGCTTCGCTTTACGAACATAGCGACCACCCGATCCGGGTATTGGTCATCGACGACGGCGAGAATGCGCCCAGCCTGCAAAGGGCCCAAGCGGCCTTTCCGCAAATCGAGATCCTGCGCAATAAAAGCAACCTCGGTTTCACCGGCTCCTGCAACCGCGGCCTTGACGCAACCCTGACCCGCTACGCCATCCTGCTCAACGACGACACCCGCGTCGAACCGAATTGGTTAAGCCCCTTGGTCGCGATGGCCGAGAGCGACCCCCGGATCGCCGCATGCCAACCCAAACTACGGTCGGCCACCGAACCCGATTTATTTGATTACGGCGGTGGCGCCGGCGGCTATATCGACGCCCTCGGTTATACCTTTTGCCGCGGTCGTCTCTTTGATACCCGCGAGCGCGATGACCGTCAGTACGACGCGTCCGTCCCCCTATTTTGGGCCTGTGGTTCAGCACTGTTCCTCCGCGTCGCTGCCGCCCGCGAGGTCGGCTTTCTCGACCTCGATTTCTTTATGCATTTTGAAGAGGTGGATCTCTGTTGGCGCTTACAATTGGCCGATTACCAAATCCGCGCCGTACCGCAGTCGGTAATTTTCCACCACTCCGGTTTCTCGCTACCGCCGACCTCCTATCGAAAAAGCTACCTCAACCACCGCAATAATATAGTTATGCTTTGTAAAAACCAGCCGCTGAGCCGACTACTCTGGTTGCTCCCCTTACGCCTGAGCCTTGAATTCTTCGCCACAATCAATTATCTCCGCCAGGGCCAGTGGTCGAGCGCGTTCGCCCCTTGTATCGCCTGGCTCTGGTGTCTGACACACCCGCACAATATCTACCGACGACGACGACAGAGCCAAACCACCCGTCGCGTCGCCACCGCGCGCGACGGTGTCTATGCCGGCAGCGTCCTTTACCAGCATTTCGCCCGCGGCGTCAAACGCGCCTCCGCGCTCTTGCCCGAAGGCCGCGCCCTATGAAACGCCTGCTCACTACCGGCGCCAAACTCTGCGTCAGCATCGGACTAATTACCTACCTCGGCTCGCAGCTCGCTCTGGGCGACTTAGCCGAAATCTTCGCCAGCATGCAACCCAACTTTTTCGTCGGCGCGGTGCTGTTCTTCCTGCTCAGCAACTGCCTCGGCACGATGCAATGGTTTTTGCTGCTGCGCGCGCAAGATCTGCCGGTCTCCTTCCGCCAGGCCCTGATCTTCTATTTCGTCGGGGTCTTCTTCAACAACGTGTTATTAGGCAATATCGGCGGCGACGCGATGCGTATCCTCGATATACGCCGCATCACCGGCAAAGCCACCGGCGGCGTCGCCGCGACCTTTATGGACCGCTTCATCGGTCTGTTTTCCACCTGTTCGCTGGCCTTGGTGGCCTATCCGCTCATCGCCGCCGGCGAACGCGCCTGGCTGGTCTCGGTCCTGTTGCCGGTGTTTATAGGGCTGATCGTGCTGCTGGCCATGGGACTAAGCCAACGCATTGGCGGGTTCATTGAGGCCCTTATCGTGCGCTTCCTGCCCCAGAAAATCGGCGAGGTCATTGGCAAATTGCGCCAGAGTATTGTCGTCTACCGCCACCGTATCGGGCTGCTCTTCATAGTCTGGATCATCTCCATCGGCGTGCAGTCTAGTCGCATCCTCGTCTACTGGATGGCCGGTCTGGCCCTCGGGATGGACCCGGGCTTGCTCTACTTCATCTGTTTCCAACCCGTCGCCGCCGTGCTCGCCTCCCTGCCCATCTCGATCGGTGGCCTGGGTGTGCGCGAAGGTGCCTTGGTCGGTCTCTTCTCGAGCGTCGGCGTCGGCCAGGAACTTTCCACGGCTATGTCGCTATTGGGTTATATCGCCGGCATTCTCGCCAGCTTGCTCGGCGGCATCGCCTTCGTGGTCCGCCGCACTGAAGCGGCGCAAGAAAGGGCAGAGACTTGAGTCGCGTTCAACTCGGTTGCGAACGCCTGTTCACGGCGGAGGCCGATAGGATCCGCGGCCGGCGCGTTGGCCTGATCACCAACCATTCCGGAGTTGACGCGCTCTTGCAAGCCACCGCCGACAAGCTGCACGGCAGCGATCTCTGCGAGCTGGTCGCCCTCTACGGCCCCGAACATGGCATCCGCGGCGCGGCGCAGGACGGCGAGCATATTGCCGACATCGCCGACCCCCATACCGGCGTGCCTGCCTACAGCCTCTACGGACAGACCCGCAAACCCGATCCCGCGATGCTCGCAGGTGTCGACCTGATGCTCTTCGACATACAGGACGTCGGCGCGCGTTTCTACACCTACCTCTACACTATGAGCCTGAGCATGGCCGCTTGCGCCAAAGCCGGCATCCCCTTCCTCGTGCTCGACCGCCCCAACCCCATCGGCGGCGTGAAAATCGCGGGCAATCTGCTCGACCCAGACTTCGCCTCCTTCGTCGGGCTTTACCCGATTCCGGTGCGCTATGGCCTGACCATCGGCGAAATCGCCCGGCTCTTCAACGAGGAATACGCGCTCGGTGCCGAATTACACGTCGTCGCCATGGAAGGCTGGCGGCGCTCGGCCTACTGGGAAGATACCGGCCTACCCTGGGTCCCACCCTCCCCCAATATGCCCAGCCCCGAAACTGCGGTAGTCTATCCTGGGACCTGTTTTTTCGAAGGTACCAATATATCCGAAGGCCGCGGCACCACTAAACCCTTCGAGCAATTCGGCGCCCCTTTTATCGACGGTTCCCAACTCGCCAAAACACTCAACAGCCTAAACCTGCCCGGCGTCGGTTTCCGCCCCGTCTTCTTCCAGCCCACCACCGGCAAATACGCCGACGAAATTTGCCAGGGCGTGCAGGTCCACGTGTTCGACCGCACTGTCTTTGACCCCCTGTGCACAGGTTTCGAGGCCCTAACCACGGTGCGCCGGCTCTATCCCGAGGCCTTCTCCTGGCGCGTACCACAAGGCGGCATCCACAACTTCGACCGCCTCGCCGGCACCGACCTGATCCGTGACGCCCTGGACCGCGACCTACCCGTCGCCGAGTTGCTATCCTCCTGGGCCGACGAACTGCAATCCTTTGCCGAGATCCGCCACCGCTACCTCGCCTATGCTTGAGTGGGGTTGTTTCGCCCTCTAATCTTTGTTATATCCATTGATATAGTCCCTCTACGCCCGATCGCCTATTATATGCCCGCTCCCCTAGAAACCGGCACGCTCCTAGTTGCAAGCCCCGACCTTTCGGAGGACCCCAACTTTAACCGCACCGTCGTCGTCGTCACCCACTACAGCGAAGAGGACGGAACGATGGGCTTGGTCCTCAACCGCCCCTTAGGCGAGCAAGTCGAACTCTACTCGGCCGATGAGCTACTGCGCCTGGTCGACACGATACCGAACACAACGGGCACAGATACATCCGAGATCGAAAAAGAGCTGTCGGAAGAGATCAAAAGCTCTGCACTGGGCCGCATGTTCTACCAAGGCGGGCCGGTGCACCAGAACACGCTATTCTTTCTGCACCGGCTCGACGCTATAATCAAAGGGGGCATCGAGATCGTCGACGGCCTCTATCTCGGCGGCGACCTCGACACCTTGCGCGCCGAGGCTGAAGTCGCCAAGGCCGATCAGCCGCTGCTGCGTTTTTATTTGGGCTGTGCCGGCTGGAACAAGGGCCAACTCGAATCGGAGATCGGCTACGGGGCGTGGATTCTAGCCCCGAGCGATCCCGACTTGATTTTCGCCAGCACCCCCGAAACGATCTGGCGCGAGGCCCTCTACGCCCTCGGCGGCAAATACCGCTCGATCTCCGTACTGCCCGAAGACCCGGCCGTAAACTAAAAAACGGGGCAGCCTTACAGCCGCCCCGTCGCATTATAATATTCCCTCCCGCTCAACAGACCATACCGCGTTTAGCGCGGATCCCGTGCGCCGGCGGATCACCCCCGATCCAGCGCTCGTCCACGGCTTCGTGTGCCAACTGATAACGCGAGTCCGAAGAGAGGCGGATCCGGTCGGTCTGGTTATCCGAGCTGGCGTGCAGAAGGTACATGCAGAAGACCAACAAGTCGCCCATCCTATAATCGGACGTTAACCACCGCCCCTGCAACTCCTCGCGCACCGCGATCGCGTCATTCGAATAAGCTCCCGAAGAATTCCAACGAATATTACGACTCTCCTCCCCCGTCAGCTCGCGCTGCTCTCTCCTCGCCATCTCAACGATCTCCCGCGCCTCAGGGCTGTCATTCTCGCAAAACATATCGACATCCGTCTGCCCGTAGCCGGCTTTCAGCTCCCCGTTCTTATGCGAGTCCTCCAAGACCATCAGCCCACCCATTTGATAGGGCACATCGCTGAACGGCGTCCACGAGGTATAAAGCTCCTTGGTCCCCCGCCCCATATAAACGATATCGCAGTGCGGCGTCGTCGCGGTATTTGTGCCCGGTTGTTTCGCACGAAACCAGGTGTAATCGTAATGGCGCACCTCACCCCCGAGAAAAAACGTATAGAAGGCCATCATCGACCCATCGTAAAGCACCTTGTGCAACGACGCGTTGTCCTTCGCCAACACCGGCATAAACGGCCCCGTCGCCGCGGCATTTATTTTCTCCCCCGTGGCGATCACTCCCTCCAGCGCCGGATAATCCGGGTCCAACACCCCGGCCTTGGCCAGACGATCGCACAACTCCACCCGCGCCGCCACCACCTCGTCGCGATCTAGATACCCCGGCAAAAACACATACCCGTGCTCGTGCATCCGCCGCCAAAGCTCGTCGCGATCACCGACCGCGTCATCCGACCGCCTGAGCAGACCGACCTGATCCATATCGACAGGATTCCCGCTATATATAAGTTGAGGTATAGATTCCATAGTCATACACCCTCCTTTCCTGCTGCAAAATTACTTCCCTCCCTTATTACAGGCAAGCGATTTACCACCCGCATCACCAATTGACCCAGAACACCCCGACCATTAACTTTAAAAGCATCCTCATACC
>DQLG01000828.1 GCA_015660315.1 Candidatus Latescibacterota bacterium | reverse complement strand
TGCCTCTATCTTCGGCAAGTCCCGTTCCGCTACTGCGACTTCCGCCAACCATCCCCCGCTGCCCGCCATTTCCAATAATACTTCACCCGCCGCGATTCGGTCACCGACCCGCTTGGCAACATTGCGCGTCAACACCACACCATCAGCCGGCGCACTGATCACTGTCTGAGCAAGCCTGCGCAACAAATAAGCCCTGTCCTGCTTTAATCGCTCGTAGGCCATATCCAGCGATTGCAGTTCCCGCAACTGACCATCGACCAATGCCGTCTGCGCTCTCGCCGCCGCCCATTCAGCCTGTCGTTGATCAACCGCCGCCCGGGCCTGACGCACTGGCCACAATTCGTGCAGCGGTTTGCGCCGCCAACCGTATCCGGCCAACAAGCTAGTTGCTACGATCTTTTGCTCAGCGCGTACCTGCTGCAACATCAATTGCGATTGGCGCAACTGTACGCGCGCCTGCAATTCGTGCAATAGACGCAACTCTCGCTGCTCTTCCACTAGGGCTTCTACCTCTTTGACTCGCCATCTATTAGCCGCTAAGTCTCTCGTTATCCCATCCAGGTCTAAACGGCAATGCGCATCGCGCAAAACCGCCAAGCGCTGACCGACCACTACCTGATCCCCCTCGCGCACCAAGACTTCGCGCACAATCCCGTCCAACGCCGCTTTGACCTGGTGATGCGCGAGGGGGTGAATGTGCCCATCGGCGCGGACGCTGATGTCCATAGAAAAATGCCAACTCAAATACCCCAACAAGGCAAGCAGTACCGCAAAAAATGCCATACCCCACCACAGCAAGCCCCGCACAAAAGCAAAAGCCAACCCTGTACTTAAAGCGCGTTCTGGATCTTCGTCATTATGCATCGCTGGGCTTCCTAGCTCTTGGTCAACTGCTTACTCGCAGCTATAGCAAGGCTCGTACCACCCTCACCTCCCTTCCACAAGACGCTTATTGTAAAAACGTTTACACCGCACCATGCCAACATTAAACCACAGCGAAATGCTTCCCCTAGCTCACATGCTGTATCCTTTCTACTACACAACAGATCAACTTGTGCATCTTATTTATCGCAAACTTCTATTTGCCCGATTCGATTTCACCTGTATATTGGTCGCGACCTTCACAGGATAAATACCATGTATAGGGCCATCTTTCTTAGCACCTTAATCCTCGCCGTTCCGCTTGCTGGCGATCAACTGCGTATCACCAGTTCGAGCGACTGGCGCGAATGGCAGTTGCCCGGCGACGCGGTCGACGTTGACGATGGCACCCTCAAACCCTCCTTTGTCCGCCGCGATATCAATGCGGTAACCAATGCCCGTGACTTTCAAAAAGGTGGCATCCGCAAGGTCGGCTCCAATCCGAGCGACGCCCTCAACCTGATCGACGGTGACTACCAGACCTCCTGGTCCCCCAACCCGACGGACACCATAGAAGATTGGTGGATCGAAGTGGATTTGGGGCGGGTAGTGTCGGCGCACAAAATCGAACTTCATTTCGCCGCCGACAGCACCCCGCTGGAGTTCTTTAAAATCCTGACCTCCGACGGCGAACCCTTCTTCAGTAACGCCAATTCCGTCCTGCCCGGTACCCTGCGCTACAACAAGCGCTGGCGCTATAGCTTCAATGCAGAGTACGTCCTAGAAATCGACTATGAGCTCAATCCACTGAAAAATATTCGCATCGAAGCGGACTTGCCCACCGAGGACGTGCGCTTGACGGAGATCGTCGTACGCAGTATCGGCGACAATATCTCATTGGGGATTTGGGACAGGGGCGGCAGTGTAGAGATAATCTCTGAGGCGACCTCCACCATCGGCCGCACCCTCGTCGAATCGACTGGCATCAGCTCTACATTAGTCGACGGCGACATCACCACCTATTGGGGCACAGTCCACCGCGGCGGTTCCGGCACCCAACCCGAGCAGCAGATCGGCGAATTCGAAATCGACTTGGGAGCACTGTATTGGGTTGACCGGGTGCGGATGTTGGGCGACGACAGCGGCATCGCCCCAGGCAAGGGCTCTGGCCGGCACCGGGCCGGAGTCTTCAACTACCTGTGGTACCGCTTTTTCACCTCCGACGGCTCAAAAGCCCCCGACGGCTCGCTCAATTGGGAGCTGATGGGCGAATTGCCGTCGAACCCCCGCAACTTGAAAGATATCCGCCATTTCCAGGAACTCTTCCCGTTGCGCAAGGTGCGCCACGTGCGGTTGATCTTCCCGATGTCGAATGGTTTCGAAGCCTTCAACGGCCGCGTCGGCACCACCGCCGAGTGGCAGATCTTCGGCGAAGGCTACCCAGCAGAGGTCACCATGGGCTCGCCGATATACGATCTCGGCTCGGTCCAGCACGTCTCGGCGATCGATTGGACGGCCGACACACCGGTGGCCACCCTGGTCGAAATCCGCAGCCGCACCGGCAATCTGCTCGACGAGCAATACATCTTTCAAGATAAGAACGGCAAGCAAGTAACCGAAAAAAAATACGCCAAGCTCATTCCCAGTTTCAAAGGCGCCATCGATACCATCCGCACGCCCGGAGCCGACTGGAGCAACTGGAGTCGCGCCTACGAAACCTCCGGCCAAGTCTTCCTCTCTCCCGGTCCCCGGCGCTACGTACAATTGGATGCACGAATTCTCTCTGAAGCCCCCTATAATGCCGCAACCTTCGACGATATTATCCTCGAATTCAACAACCCATTAGCCCAGGCGACAGCGGCCGAAGTCTTTCCGAACCAAGCTCCCCCCGGCAAGATGAGCCAATTCACGTATTATTTGCGATCGGATATCGACGCTTCGAGCCGCGGGTTCGACCAAATCCAACTCACCTCCACGGCGGGCACCCGCTTCCGCGCAGTGCGCAGCGCCGGCGAAACTTTAACTGCGACCGTCGAAGAAATAGAGCACGGCTTCAAAATCCACCTCGACACTCCAGTGCAGCGTTCAACGCTGGTCGAGATCGATTTCGAGAGCACACTGTACTTCAACCAGACGCGCTTTGACGCCTTCCTTTTTAACAGCGGTCTGTCGGAAACAGTGCGACAACCGGTCGACTCCGGCGATGCAGAAACCGCCATCTCCAGCAATCAGGTCTTCGTTTCCCTGCCGAACAATCAGCAGCTCTTTTCCGATCTCTCGCTGTCGAGTCCGGTGCTAACCCCCAACGGCGACGGCATCTCGGATCATCTGCAAATCGAATTCGACCTGCTCAAAGTGCTCTCCCCCCGACCGGTTGTTATCGGCGTCTATGATTTGAGCGGCCGCCAAATCGCCCTAATCAGCGACGCCGCAGCCACCGCCAGTCGCCAAAGGCTTGCATGGGATGGACGCGACACCCAAGGCCGTACCGTTGCCCCCGGGGTCTACATTCTCCGCATCTCCGTCGAAGGCGACGCGCTCACCCGCAGCGAAAGCCGCCTAATCTCGGTAGCCTATTAATGAAAAAAACACGCGCCGGCAAAGTAGCCCTTATCACCGGCGTCTGCATCAGCGCCCGCACTACAACCAAGATTGACGCCACCGCCCTAGCCATCCAAAAAGCCGGTGGCCAAGCCATTGCCGTGGCTGAAAACAGACGGCATCAGCGTCAACGAACTCATTCCCGGCCCCGTCGACACTTCCATGACCGCCAACAACAAAAGCGAAGACTCGGTCTTCTCCATCGGCGGCGAGTGGATCAAAGGCGCGAAGACATAGTACCGTTGGCGCTCTTCTTAGGCGATACAACCCACCATCGGCCCGATGGCGCAGAGTTTTAGCTTGATGCATAGGGATCGTTGAAGAATCGACTAACCACCTTTATTTAATTTCCTTTAAAGCAACCGCAGAAATAGCGCAGGCCAAGTTAAGGGGATCCCCTTAACCTGGCCGTCCTACCCACAGTTATAGGGGACCATGCCATGCAACAACGACAGATGGGCAAAAACGGCCCGAAGATCTCAGCCATCGGCCTCGGAGCCTGGCCCATCGGCGGCGGCATGGGCCCCGTCGAAGAAGCCGAAGCCATCACTACCGTGCGCTCCGCCATTGACGCCGGCATCACCTTCCTCGACACCGCACAAGCCTACCGCACAAGCGAAGATACGCTCGGCAAAGCCCTATCCGACGGCTACCGCGAGCGCTGCTTCCTGGCTACCAAAGTCAGCGGCCGCTATTCGCGTCGAGATATCGAGGAAGCGATGGACAATAGCCTGCGCGCACTCGGGGTCGAGCACGTCGACCTGTATCAGATCCACAGTTGGAACCCGCAATATCCGATCGCCGAAAGCATGGAAGCCATGCTGCGCCTGCAAGAAGCCGGCAAAACCCGTTATATCGGCGTCTCCAATTACAACGCGGCACAGATGCAAAAGGCCCTGCAAACCGGCCTCTTCCATTCCAACCAGCCGCGTTACAACCTCTTCGCACGCGATATAGAAGCGCAAGACCTGCCCTTCAGCGGCCAAAATGGCATCGGCATACTCGCCCACAGCCCACTCGCCAAAGGTTTGCTCACCGACAAATACCGCCCCGGCCACATCTTTCCCGACGCCGACGAACGCTCGGGTTTCCCGCAATTTCAAGGCGAGATCTTCAACCGCCACATCGCCATCGCCAACCGCCTAGGGTTATTAGCCGCCGACAAGGGCCTGAGTTTGCTACAACTGGCCATCGCCTGGATCCTGCGGCGCGAAGAAGTCAGTTGTGTGTTGGTCGGGGCGAAAAGCGAAACCCAGGTATTGCAATACCTGGGTGCGGTCGGAGCCGAGTTCAGTAGTGGGGAATTAGCCGATATTGATAAGATACTGCTCGGTGAGGCAGATGACTAAAAAACACGCTCTGTCGCATCGACGTTTTGCGACAGTCCTAACTACTTTGCGGGGAAAACACGATTTGAAATAATGTACCGTTTTCGCGGTGCAATTCGATCTGTCCTTGCAGATTCTTGACCAACGATATGGCAATCTGCAATCCCATAGATTCGGTCTCGCGAAAATTCAGCCCGGCGGGAAAACCCACCCCATCATCGGCAATTTCAAGCACTACCAAGCCATCCGCCCGAGGTCTCAAACCCACCCGCAGCGTCCCCGCACCGCCGTCCGGAAAGGCGTGTTTCAAGGCATTGGTCACCAATTCGTTGATCAGCAAGCAACAGTGAATCGACTGGTCGACATCAAAGTAGACCGATTCGGTGTCGATAATCAGCTCAACCGTCCCCAGGCGATAGGTATCCAACAGGTCCTCAACCAATACCCGGAGAAAAACGTCGAACTCCACCTTCGCCCAATCCTGGGTCTGGTAAAGCTGCTGATGGATCCGCCCCATCGCCTCGACCCGACTGCGACTCGATTCCAACGCGCTCAACGCCTGTGGATCCTCGAGCAAGTCGGTCTGCAATGACAGCAGACTGGAAATGGTCTGCAGATTGTTCTTGACTCGATGATGCACCTCTCGGAAGAGCATATTTTTTTCATCCAGTGAAACCTGCAACGCCTGTTCGGCCCTTCTCCGCTCGGCGATTTCCTCTTGCAACTGGTCGTTAGTCTGGGCCAGAAACGCCGTGCGTTCACTGACCCGGCGTTCCAACTCGTCGCTAACTTTTTGCAGGTCTTGGTATAGCTTGACCATCTCGATCATCGCAGCGCCCTGATTCGCCAACACCATTAGCGCCTGCACCTGATCATAGGATATGGGCTGTTTACTTATAAAATTGTCTCCGGCTAAGACTCCAATAATCCGTTCCCCCACCCGCATCGGCACCGCGATATTCGCCCCGTAATCGTCCGCGATTGCACCACCCACCTCGGCGCCTAGATTTTGCGTCAAATAATACTGTTTTTCGCCGCGGGCAATCAGCGCGGTATGCGTCAGTTCCTTATTGTTCGTGGGATAGAGCTGGAAAATCGTGTTGGGTATCGCTATAATCGCCCCCTCGTCATCCATCCCCCAAAAACCACGCAATATATCGCCGTGCCGCAGAAATATCCCGCCCCGGTCCAGCCCCAGACGCTGCGATATAAACTCCAGAATGTTCTGGGCGACTTCATCAACGCTCTCCGCCGAGAGATCGAAACTACCGTCTTGCAATGCCATCAGATCTGGGTTGCTGTTAATTAGCCGCGAGCTGGTTTGCAAATAAGCTTCGTTGATCACCGCATAGGCCGCGAGGTCGCGATGACGGACGACCAACATCTCGAGCGCGGGGACCAAAGTCTGTAACAGGGCTTGCTGCTCATCCGAAAAGGGCTCAGCTCGCTCGGCCGCGATCGTCATAGCCCCGGTGCTAGTTGGCACGCAGAGATAAGCGACGACCGTCCCAGATTGTGCTCCTAACCAGGATTGTGCTTCTTTAGTAACCTGAACTTGGAACTCGGCCATACCCTCGTGTAATTGATCCTGGAACCAACTGGCTTCGCCGTGGAAGGCCGTATAGTGCAGCGCATCGCTCTTCGACTCCGCCATCAAGAGATAGATCGACAGAGCATAGATCTGCAAACCCGCCGCCTTGATGCGATCGACGACCTGGAGAAATAGCTCGGAAAAACCCGCATCGCTTTCCATGCGCAACGCGGTCGTCTGGATCCAGCGGGTTAAATCTACCTCGTCTTTTTCCTCAATTGGAGATATCGCCTGATTCATCTATCGCCTGTATTCTCGTGAATCTATATGACCCTAAAACCTAAACAATTTGATGAATCAAACAATAAGCGATCCGTACCCGCAGACCTCTTCCCTGGTTTTGCCGAAAACCGTCTCTCCCTCTCCGAAGGGACCGAGATCGCCTTTCTCGACAATCAACCAGCCAGCGGCACGCCCATCGTTCTGCTGCACGGTATCTTCGACGGCAAAATAACCTGGTTCCGCCTCGCCGAAAAAATCGCAGCACACCGCCTGATCGTCCCCGACCTCGTCGGCCATGGCTTCAGCAGCAAACC